>JAMCZK010000017.1 GCA_023485685.1 Chloroflexota bacterium
CAGGCTTTCTTTCCATTCCTTCCATACCGTTCGCGGAGTACGCCGTGTCTGCCAAAATGCGGCCACCACAAAGGCGATGCTCAGGTGCCAAAAACTGACATTCAGGAAGGTGAACCGGTTCCCTCCGGAAAATAAAAAGGTCAATCCAAAAAATAACAGTCCCAGCGCCAGCGGCACTCGGCGGAAACCGAGGGCTTTATGATTCAGCGCAACCTTTTCAAGTTGGGGAAACCGCCATTCCCCCTCGTACGCTGCCCAAATGGTGATGCCCGCGGCTAGCAAAATCAGCAGCAACCCAATTTGCCAGGAGCCGCGTTCTGGCGGCAAAAAGGTTTGCCCGACCAGGAATAATGCAAAGGCGACCGCGATTCGCCACGGCAGCGGCCTCACGGTTGCCAGGTCCGTTACCCGCGCTCTGTCGCTGCTCCGCGGCCTGGCCACCCGTGGCCGAGCGCCCGCGGCCGGCAGGGCAGGGATCGCAGGTACGCGATGGCGACCAAGACTTAATAGAGCCTTGATGTAATCGAGGACGCTGGGTTCAGACGGCGGCATGGGCGAGAGTTACCGAGATCGGATTATGTGGGGACAGGTTTTATAAACCTGTCCTCGCTCATTTTATCCCAGCAGGCCAATTGCCTGCCCTCAAGGGTAGGGGCGCTTTGCAAAGCGCACTCATCCTTAACTTGTCATTCCAAGCGGGTACGCAAATCTGTATCCAAGGAAACTCCACCATCAGCGAGGAATCCCTATAACTTTATCTTCCGAACAGCCGAATTCCACAAATCTTTTTTGATTTTTTCTTCTCCCCATCCCGCCCTGCTTTACTTCCTCCTCGCCACATACCACGTATACGTCCCTTCTTCGTCCACACCGCCTTCCGCATGCTTACGGATCGCTCGCTCCGTGAACCCTAGGTTCCAGGTTCCTGGCGCCAGTACCCAGCGCCCGGTCAGCGCTCGCGCCACCCAACTTGGTAGTCCAAAGTAGTGCCCCCACTCCAACGCGTGCAAGGCCGCTGGCGGAAAATAATGCCAGTAGCGTTCCATCTGAAACCCAGCCTCATTCAGCCGCTTTTCCCAGTCCTCCGGAGACAGCATATTGACATGCCGTGAAATGCGCGTGAACAATCGAACGTAAGCGTTCGCCAATCCCTTCAGCCCAATCCGCCTTAGAAACCCGGAGATCGACAAGTTTTCCTGCCAGCGATGGTTCGGCACGCAAAACAAAAACAACGCGCCCTTCTTCATCACGCGCCCGGTTTCACTTAACACCGGTTGCAAATCAGTAATATGCTCCAACACCGAGTTGCTGAAAGCTGATGCAAAATATCCGTCAGCAAACGGAATCTGCGAACCAAACGCCTGAACCAATCCTTGATAAACCTCAGTGTGTGTTTCTCCCTTCCCCTTTTCAAGGGGAAGGGCTGGGGATGGGGTTTGTCCCTTTGCCTCGCGCAGCGAGCCAAGCGCCGGATCGATCCCCACATCTATCTGCTTCTTGAATACCTGGCTGGCAAACTGCCCGTCTCCGCAGCCCAAGTCCAACACCGGCGACGCTAATTCGAATTCACCATAGAAATCCGCTTCCACCGCCCGCAGCAAGGCCCGGAAATACGGCAGTGACTGCAGCATCGGCCACAGATGACCATTGCGAGCCCGCGCAGCGGGCGTGGCAATCCCCAAGCCTATCGCTCCTTCCTTTTCAATTCTTTCGCGATCTCTAAAAACAACTCTTCATGCCGTTGCGCACAAGTATCCGGACTAAACTCCCGCTTCAGCTCTTCCGCATCCATTTTCTCCTGCTCCCCATTTTTTTTCTTCTTTCTCCTTTCTCCTTTTTCCTTTCCTTCTCTGCTCCCCAGCAATTCAATTAGATTCTCCGCCAATTTCTCCGCATCCCCCACCGGCGTTACCCGCCCCATTCCCGTCATCCGCACCGGCTGCCGCACTCCCGGCAACTCCGATGCCACCACGGGTTTGCCATTCATCATCGCCTCGATCTGCACAAACCCGAACGTCTCCGTCGAGTTCGTGCTCGGCACCACCAGCACATCGATATTGGGATAGAACGCCGCCATCTGCCGCAGATCCAGGTTCCCGAGGAAGACCCATTGCCCTTTTTTCTGATATTGTTCGATTTCCGGCATCAGTCGCTGGAAATATTCTTCCTCGCCCAAAACATTTTCATATTGCCCGGCAAACCAAACCAAGGCACTAGGATACTTCTCGAAGATTCGTGGCAGTGCCTTCAATAAAACCTCTACACCTTTTTCAGCCGCGAAGCGCGTTGCCATGGCGATCACTGGATGTTTGCCCTGGGGATTGTGCTGCCCGCCGAACGCCTTTATATCGGCCGCCGACGCCTTTGGCAGCTCCACCGCCGGAGAGATTACCCGCACCTTGTCCGCGAATCGCCGTAAATATGGGGAATGGTTGGCGAAATCTTCCGTGTACGAGGAAATGCGATGCGTAAACCGCGCGGCAAGATCGTTCATTAGATTGATCACAAAACTTACCAGGAGATTGAACAGCCCTTTTGGCAAAGTCAGATCGGAGTGATAGATGATCACTGTCGGTTTTTTGCGCAGCCGACCGCGCAGCGCCAACCCGGCCGCATCGAATTGCGGCAGGTGCAGCAGCAGCGCATCGTGCTTATCGATCTCCTCCGACGCGATTCTCCCGATGGACGGCATGATTACCCCTTTGCTGATACGCAACAGCACCGGCACCCGCCGGATGCGCACGCCATCCTGCTTCTCCTCCAGCGGCGTCGACTTATCGAACTGAGATGTGAGCACTGTTACCTGGTGCCCGCGCTTCGCCAGCGCCTTCGCCAGCCGCTCGGCATAAATGGTCAGCCCACTGGTATGAGGGCGATAGTAGGTGAGTACCGTGAGGATGCGCATTGTTAAATCGAGGAATATTGGTTGTCAATGGCTATGGTTTAGCACCAAGATTCTCGCACGGTGCTTCTCAACAAACCAGCTATCTAGATAAGGCAAATATTTCTTTTGTGCCTCAAGTGGAAGACTGAAGAAATTACCAATATAGTTTTTTCGACAATTCGCATTTCCACAGTGGCACTTAAAGGTCCCCTCATTTTCCCCATTGACAGCGTAATCGAAAGTTAATTCTTCACCGGTTTTAATATCCCTCATCGCAAAAGTCCTTCTAACTCCGTCGACAGTTTTTACATATGCATTTGGGTCACATGAATGGTTGATAAAAACTTCCGGTTCTTGCATTAGGACAACTCGACCTTCGGCAAGGAAATCACATTCATAATCTAACTGGTGTTGGGAGAGAATACCCAGATTAATCACCACATGCGAATCGTCCATTACGAGAATTTCTTCCTCAGATTTTATGTCCTCCTGGGCAAAAATGCCCTTGCCATGTATGCATGAGTTTTGGATAGCTACCTTCTTAGCCAATTGGCTCTTCCTTGGTAGGGCAACAACTCTTGTTTAGCTTAGAGCTTATAGCTTACAGCTGATAGCTGACAGCTTTTTCTAGTCAAACAACTCCCTGTGCCCCCGCACCCATTCCACCAGCTCATGCACGCCCTGCTCCACCCCGATCCGGGGTGCCCACCCCAGCTCCTTCTTCGCCTTGCGGATATCACTGATATACACCATCTGGTCTCCCGGTCTCACTGCTCCGCGCTTCACCGGGATCTTGCGCCCCAGCATCTTCTCGAGCATCGGCCCGCATTCCGACCAGATGGATAGCGTGTGTTCGGGTCCGCCGCCGATATTGTAGATTTGTCCGCCAACTTTCTTTTGCCTGGCCACGGCGGCGTCATACGCCGCGATCAGATCACGCACGTGCAGCATATCGCGCACCTGTTTACCATTCCCGTAGATCGTTATCGGCTTGTCCAGCACCGCGGCAATCACGAACCAGGCCAGCCAACCCTGGTCTTCGATGCCGAATTGCCGCGGCCCGTAAATACAGCTCTGGCGCATCACCACGCTGGGAATGCCATAGATGCGCGCGTAATCGTGCACGTATTGCTCAGCCGTTCCCTTGGAACAACCGTAGGGCGAATGGAAATCCAGCGTTTGGGTTTCCGGCAGCCCATGCGGCAGCCTGGCGTACTTGTAGCGCGTCCTTAGCTCAACCAACTTGTGCTCGCTCATTTCGCCGTAAACCTTATTGGTCGATGAATAGATAACGAACGGCTTGTGCCCCGCCTGGCGCACGGACTCCAGCACGTTGAAGGTGCCCAGCGCGTTGATCTCGAAATCGGTGCGCGGGTCCGTTACCGAACTGGTCACCGCCACCTGCCCCGCCAGGTGCACCACAACCTCTGCGTTCAGTGCTAAGTCGTCCAGTGCGCCGGGGTTCCGCACGTCCCCCACCACCAGCTCGAACGAATTCGCCCCATGCTTTTCACGCAGCCATTCCAGGTTCTTGTCCGCGCCGCGCCGCGAAAGGTTATCGAAAATAGTCACCTGGGCGCCGTGCCCCAGCAGATGATCGGCGTAGTTGCTGCCGATGAACCCCGCGCCTCCGGTGATCAGATAATTCTCAGCCATTCAACTCCTTCGTTCTAAGTATGCTGGCGGAACTCTTTCCGTCATTGCGAGGAGGGCGTCTAGCGTCGCCTTTAGCGACGCTGCCCGAACGAAGCAATCTCCACAATCGACTGGAAGACTGCCTAATTAGCCCGGACGTGCCAATAGTTTACGATACACCTCTCCCAGCGATTCTCCCTGCTGCCAGAAACCGATGATGCCAATGATCCCGGTGACTACAAAATACAAAATGTGCGCAACCACCGCGTAGGCCAGCGAAATCGCCGGGTCGACCCCGAATAGAGTCATCGCTCCCACCAGCACGCTTTCAAACACTCCTACATACGCCGGCGAAGAAGGAATCGCCACCCCCACCGAAGCCACCGCGATGGTAAAGAGCGCCCACAACCAGGTGGCTTCCGGCAGGAAACTGCGCATCAAGAGGTAATACCACGCCACGTTGAAAAACCAGGTGAGCAGCATCCAGAATGCAACGCGCAGGAAGCGGCCTGCACTATTCAAAGCAGACAGCCCTTCCAGGAACGAGGCCAGCTTATCTTTCAGCCAATGGGTCAATTTAGGCGATGGACTGGTAATCCGTTCAACGAGTCGCGTGAACAACGCAGGGCGCCGCGCCATGACGAACAACATGGCGAACCCGATCACCACGACCACCAGTGTAATGATCGCCGCCGATCGCGCCCAGTCCGCGCCGACTACCAGCGGGAAGGTGGCAAATAACAATCCCGCGGCGATGCCGAGGTCAAAGACACGTTCCACTACAATACTTGAGAGTGCGCGCCAGAATCGCATCCCCACGCGTCCTCCAATTAACAATGCCCGCCCCAGTTCGCCCAACCGGAATGGCAATAGATTGTTCAACAGGTATCCTTGGTTGAGCGTCAGAAAACAGTCCCGGAATCTCGCCTGCTCCATCAACACGGTTCGCCACGCCATCGCCCTGGAAATGATGGTGCCGAAGAACATCAGCACCACGAACGGCAGCACGCGGTAGTCAGCCAACGCCAGCGCCTTTTGCATTTCGCCCAGGTCAACAAAATAGACCAGCGCGACCACCGCCACCGCGGTGATCACCAACCCCGGCAGCATGCGCACCCAGAGGCTGGTCGCGGCCCTCGATTTATCCTTAATTTCTTCCTACCTTTCCAAAACAACCTTGCTTGGTTTGCCATTCTGAGCCAGCAAAGGCTGGCTACGCCAGCCGTGCGCCAGCGAAGAATCCATCCGATTCATCGCCCATGTTTTACCAGTCTTTGCTTAAGTCCTCGAACTTAGGGTTTATAGTTCGAATAAGTGCAAGTTTCTTCTTGCGTACCCATCCCTTGATCTTTTTTTCGGCGTCAAGGGCTTGATAAATATCGGTGAACTCCTCCATGAATAGAAGTTGATTCAGGCCGTATCTACTCGTGAATCCTTTAACCATTTTCATCTTATGTTCGTACATTCTACGCTCTAAATCATTCGTAACACCGACATATAGTGCGCCTTTACCATTGCCCAAAATATAAACAAAGTAACTGTTCATGTTCGATTTCCCATTCCAAATAAATAACTTGGCCTCGGATTCCAGTTAAGGATGGATGCTTCGCTACGCTCAGCATGGCAAATTGGACATCCCGCTATTTGATAAATTACTCGTCCCCCAGCCGCAACACGGCTAAAAACGCTTCCTGCGGGATCTCCACAGCCCCAACCATCTTCATGCGCTTCTTGCCCTTTTTTTGTTTCTCGAGCAACTTTCGCTTCCGAGTGATATCGCCACCATAGCATTTCGCCAGCACATCTTTGCGCATGGCCTTCACGTTGGCGCGCGAGATCACCCGCCCGCTCGACACGGCCTGGATGGGCACCACAAATAGTTGCCGCGGGATGAGGTCTTTGAGCTTGGTGATCAGCGCCTGTCCCTTTCGGTACGCATCATTCTTATGCACGATGGTGGTGAAGGCATCCACAGGCTCCATGTTCACGTGGATTTCCAGTTTCACTAATTTGTCGGCTCGGTATTCCTTGAACTGGTAATCCAACGAGGCATAGCCGCGTGTCGCCGATTTTAACTGGTCGAAGAAATCAATAATGATCTCGGCCAGCGGGATCTCGAAGTTCAACTGGATGCGTTCCGGCGCCGGATACTCTTCATTGATATAGATGCCGCGCCGCTTCGTGACCAGCTCCATAACCGGGCCGTAGAACTCCGTCGGCGTAAAGATTTCGATGTCCATCCAGGGCTCACGCACCTCCTGGATATTGCCTTCCTCCGGCAAATCGGCCGGGGATTCAATCTGCAGGGTCTCGCCGGTATTCGTAACTACTTCGTAGGCCACCGAGGGCGCCGTCACAATGATGTCCAGGTCGTACTCGCGCTCCAGCCGCTCCTGGACAATTTCCATATGGAACATGCCCAGGAACCCGCAACGAAAACCAAAATTCAACGCCTGGGACGTTTCCGGTTCATAGACCAGCGAAGCATCGTTTAACTGCAGCTTCTCCAGCGCCTCTTTCAACTCAGGAAAATCCTCACCCTCGACCGGATAAATGCCCGCGAACACCATGGGTTTTACTTGCCGGTAGCCGGGCAACGCTGCCGCCGCCGGGTTCGCCTTATAGGTGAAGGTGTCGCCCACCCGGCATTCCGACACCGTCTTCAGCCCGGTGGCCACATATCCCACCTCGCCCGCCTCCAGTTGCTTGGCAGGGGTCATTGCCGGCGCAAACGTGCCGATCTCAATGGGCTTCAGTTCCGCGCCAGTGACCATCAACCGCAACGGGTTCTCCCCTTGGATACGCCCATCCACCACGCGTATGTATGCCACTACTCCCTTGTAGGCGTCGTAATGCGAATCAAAAATAAGCGCCCGCAGCGGGGCGTCCGGGTCGCCTTTGGGGGCCGGCACCCGTTGCACCACCGCCTCCAGCACAGCCTCCACATTCAGCCCGGATTTAGCCGAGATGCGCAAAATATCCTCTTCCGGCGTTCCGATCAATTGGCTGATCTCCCTGGCCACCGCATCCGGGTTCGCCGATGGCATGTCGATCTTATTGATCACCGGGATGATTTCCAGGTCGGCTTCCAGCGCCATATACAGGTTCGCCAGCGTCTGCGCCTGGATGCCTTGGGACGCGTCCACCACCAACAGCGCGCCTTCACAAGCTTCCAGGGCGCGGCTCACTTCGTAGCCAAAGTCTACGTGTCCCGGTGTATCGATCAGATTGAACTCGTAGGTTTGCCCGTCTTTAGCGTTGTATTGCATCCGCACCGCCGACGCCTTGATCGTCACGCCTTTTTCCCGTTCCAGAGGCATGCTGTCCAGCACCTGTTCGGTCATCTCCCGTGCCGAAATGGTGCCGGTTATCTGCAGCATGCGGTCGGCCAGCGTCGATTTGCCGTGATCGATGTGCGCGATGATGCAAAAATTGCGAATCTGTTGCATAAGTCTGAGAAGTATATCAGCCAGCCCGTCTCGTCATTGCGAGGAGGCGCATAGCGTCGCCTTTAGCGACGCTGCCGACGAAGCAATCTGCCGCACCGAACAGGAAGAAAACTAGGCCATAAATCTATTTTGTCATTCTGAACCAGCTAAGGCGGGCTTCGACCGCCCATGCGCCAGCGAAAAATCCATCCGGATCGGCGTCAAGCTAATTATTCAAAAGAGACCCTTCAACAATTTATCAAAGGGGACTATTTCTTCTCCGTTCTTTCTCGCCCACCCCAAAAACTCCACATTCCCCTTCGGTCCCAACAGCGGCGAGCGCATCACTCCAAGCACACGGAATCCTTGTTTCTCAACAAAACCAAAAATCTCCTCCAGCACACGCCGGTGAATTTGTTCATCGCGTATTACTCCTTTTCCTTTCCCCACCTCCGCCTTCCCGGCTTCGAATTGCGGCTTGATCAGCGCGATTAGTTGTCCGTCCTTTGTTAGCCAGCCCTTCATCGCCGGCAATAAGGTCTTCAACGAAATAAATGAAGCATCCACGGTAACCAGGTCCACCGATTCCGGCAACCTGTCCACATGTCGCGCGTTGGTCTCTTCCATCACCACAACCCGGGCGTCCTGACGCAGCTTCCAATCCAGTTGCCCTTTGCCCACATCGATGGCATACACTTTGCTGGCTCCGTGCTGCAGCAGGCAATCTGTGAACCCCCCGGTCGAAGCCCCTACGTCCGCACAAACCTTCCCCGCCACATCGATCTTAAATTGCTCCAGCGCCGCTTCCAGCTTTTCGCCACCACGTGAAACATAGCGCGGCCCCTTCTCCACTTCCAGCCGCTCCTCGCCTGCCAGCATACTGGACGGCTTGTCGACCACTTGCCCATCGGCCCGCACCTGTCCCGCCATCACCAAACGCTGCGCCTGTGCGCGGCTTTCCGCTAACCCGCGTTCCACTAACAGTATGTCTGCACGCACCTTCGCCATTCTTCGATTTTACATCCCGACATCCATTATCCAATAAGCCAATTACCATTTACCAATCCCAATCTCTAGTCTCCAGTCTCTAGTCCCCAATCTCTAGTCTCTAATCTCCTTCAATGCTATGATTCTCGCCATGTTACTAGCCTTGCTAAAGAACATGCGCCCTAAACAGTGGGCCAAGAACCTATTGATTTTCGCCGGCTTGGTCTTCGACCGTCAGCTGCCCTATCTCCCCTCTCTGGAGCGCACGATCGCCGGGTTCCTGCTCTTCTGCCTCCTCACCAGCAGTATCTACCTCATTAACGACATCATCGACCTGGACGCGGATCGCAAGCATCCCCGCAAGAAAAAGCGCCCTATAGCATCCGGCGCGCTGCCAGTTCCCGTTGCCGCAGTCGCCGCTGCCCTGTTCCTGGCGCTCGCCCTGGGCCTTGGCTACCTGCTCGCGCCCCTTTTTGCGCTTGTCTGCCTGGTCTATGCGCTGCTCAACTTGTCCTACTCGGTGTGGCTCAAGCACCTGCCCATCATCGACGTCATGGTGCTGGCAGGTTTCTACGTCCTGCGCGTCGGGGCCGGCGTCGCACTGATCGACGTGCAGCGCTTCTCCCCCTGGCTGTATGTCTTCACCACCTTCCTGGCCCTCTTCCTCGGCATCGGCAAACGCCGCGCGGAGATCCTGGGCGGCAAACCTGGCGACCATTCCCGCCGAGTCCTCGAAGGCTACACCGCTGCCTTCCTCGATCATCTACTCATCATCGTCCTCTGCCTCGCAATCCTCACCTACAGCCTCTACACATTCTCCGCCCCCAACCTCCCCGAGAATCACGCCATGATGCTCACCATCCCCTTCGTCATCTATGGCTTCTTCCGTTATCTCTATCTCGTCCAAGTTCGCAACATCGGCGAAGCACCCGAGGATGTCTTGTTCTCCGACCGTCCCATCCAGGCCGATCTTCTTATCTGGGGAGCCTCAATCCTGTTGATTTTTTATATTTATTGAAACTCCTTCCCATGCTTGATTTTTCTTCATCCCTCATCCTTCATCCCTCATCCCTATCTCTCTAATGCCCGCTATCTCGAGCACCGCACCTGGTAAAGTGATCCTCTTTGGCGAGCACGCCGTCGTCTACGGCCAGCCCGCCATCGCCATCCCGGTCACCGAGGTTGCCGCCAAAGCCATCATCACCCCAGACCCAGCAGCCGCCGCTGGCAGCATCCACATCACAGCGCCGCAAATTAACTTAGACGCTAATTTCACTGACCTCCCCTCCATCGACCCGCTAGTCGCGGCGATCCGCGCTACGCTGGATGTGCTCGGCATTGCCAAGCCGCCCGCCTTCAGATTGCGCGTCACCTCAACCATTCCAGTAGCTGGCGGCCTGGGTTCCGGTGCCGCGGTCAGCGTTGCCATCATTCGCTCCGTCTCCGCCTTTCTCGGTCACCCACTGCCGGACGTTCAGGTTTCCGCGCTTGCCTTCGACGTGGAAAAACTTCATCACGGTACTCCCTCTGGTATTGATAACACTGTCATCACGTACGGCAAGGCCGTCTACTACATCAAAGACAAGCGCATAGAAATGATTCCCATTGCGAAATCATTCAATCTGGTCGTCGCCGACACGGGCATCTCAACTCCCACCAAAGAAACCGTCGCCGACGTACGCCGCCATTGGGAATCCGATCCCGAACCTTATAACAAGATTTTTGAATCCATTGGCAAATTGGCTATCGCCGCTCGCGCTGCCATCGAACAAGGTAATAACGAAAACCTAGGTCCGCTTATGAACGAGAATCACGAACTACTGCAGAAGCTCGACGTGTCCTCGCCCGACCTGGATAAACTTGTCCTGGCCGCCCGAGAAGCCGGAGGCTGGGGCGCAAAGCTCTCCGGCGGCGGCCGCGGCGGAAATATGATTGCGCTAGCTCCCAGAGACCGCGCTGATGAAATCAAAACCGCTCTTGAATTTGCCGGAGCCAAGAGCGCATTTATTACAGTTGTGAAATGACCGAATCTTTTTACAATCCCCCACCTGACTGTAGGGGCGTTGCATGCAACGCCCGAATCGCCGCTGTTTTGCGGCGATATTCCGACACAAATGAGAAAAGATCCGACCCGTGGGTGAAGAGGTGCCTAATTAGGTCGTGGGGGCGCACGGCTGTGCACCCGATTCGCCGCCTTGCGGCGAAATTCTAAGGCGACAAGATAATGATCGACTCTGCAGGTAACTCGATGACCATGCCTGATCTGCAATTCCTAAAGCTCGGCGGCTCCCTCATCACTGAAAAAAGACTTGAAGCAACCGCGCGCCACCACGTAATCTCTCACCTTGCCGCTGAACTCGCCGACGTGCGCAAAACGAAACCAGGATTGCGTCTCCTCCTCGGCCACGGCTCCGGCTCCTTCGGCCACGTGCCCGCCCAAAAATGCAATACGCGCTCCGGCGTCCACACGGATGAAGAATGGCGCGGCTTCATCGAAGTCTGGCAGCAGGCCGCTGCGCTCCATCGCATCGTCATGGATGCGCTGCTTGCTGCCGGTTTACCCGCAGTCGGTTTCCCGCCCTCGGCCAGCGTTTCTGCCGCCGACGATCGCGTCGCTGCCTGGAACCTGAAGCCAATCAAAGCCGCTCTCGATGCGAATTTGCTCCCGGTGGTCTTCGGCGATGTCGCCTTCGATTCCCTGCGCGGCGGAACCATCCTCTCCACCGAGGACCTCTTCGTCCACCTCGCTGCGCATCTCCATCCCTCCCGCGTTCTGCTGGCCGGCGACGAAGATGGCGTCTACTCCGACTACGCCTCCCACACCGAGATCATCCCCGAGATCACGCCCTCGTCATTTGGCAAACAATCCAAACTCTTCGAAGCGCCCAGCGTCGCCGACGTGACCGGCGGTATGGCTGGTAAAGTCCAAGCCATGCTCGATCTCGTCCAGCAGACACCCGGCTGTCAGGTCCGTATCTTCTCCGGCCTCATCCCTGGCAACCTGACCCGAGCGCTCTCCGGCGAATCCCTGGGTACTCTAATCCACCACAATTAATCTTGCCATTCTGAATACTATGACCCTGTCAAGGGGGGAACGGAGCGATAGTCGGGAATGAACGGTTGGCCGTCTCGCAGGACCGCGCAGGCGATTCTAAGCAAGCGATTTTCGATATTCGGGTGGACTGAACTGTCTCCATGTATTAGCCTGTTTGCCTGGCTGCAATACTATTTAGTTTTTGTTCCACGCAAGAGCTGGGTCTCGTTCAGAATATAGGTTTCAACCTCGAGCTAGCCATAGACTTAATCAGCTCTTGCTGGCACTATGGTGCTCCTATAGTCTAATGGAGCCAGCTAAGGCGGGTCCATTCGCTTCGCTCAGGATAAACTCCGCTAGCCGTGACCCCGCGAAGAATCCACCCATTACGCTGATCGCAAATCCAACCAGTCTTCTAAACCAACTCATGGATGGATGCTTCGTTTCACTCAGCATGGCAAAGAGAAGCAATCGTAAGCTTTCATCTCAGCTCCCCTTCTGCCTTCGTTTGACACTCCCCCTTCCCTACATTAAACTCCCTGTCAATGCTTAATCGGTTAACATCTTTTACTGTCAACTGATATGCTCACCCGCCAACAACTCGAAGCGCACGAAGACCAGGTGCTGGCGCCCTGCGGGATGCGCAGTCGCGACAGCCAGGGCCGCGCCTACCCCGACAAAGAGCCCAAATACCGCACTAGTTTCCAGCGCGACCGCGACCGGGTCATTCACACCTCGGCCTTCCGCCGCTTGGAATACAAGACCCAGGTCTTCATCAACTTCGAGGGCGATTACTTCCGCACGCGGCTCACCCATACGCTGGAGGTCGCCCAGATCGGACGCACTATAGCCCGTGCTTTGGGCGCCAACGAAGATCTCATCGAAGTCGTCTGCCTGGCTCACGATCTCGGGCACGCCGCCTTCGGCCATTCCGGCGAAGCCACGCTCAACACGCTGATGCGCGAGCATGGCGGCTTCGACCACAATCGCCAATCGTTGCGCATCGTCACCGAGCTCGAACAGCGCTATCCCAACTTCCCCGGCCTCAACCTCACCTGGGAGGTGCGCGAAGGCATCGTCAAGCACGAAACGGAATACGACATCTCCGACGCCAAAGCCTTCAACCCCGAGCTGCGCGGCAATCTCGAAGCGCAGATCGCCAACGCCGCCGACGAACTGGCCTACACCTCCCACGACCTTGATGACGGCCTGCGCTCCGACATGATCACCCCTGCCAACTGCGCCGATCTCGAGCTCTGGCAGCTGTTGCTCAAAAGCGTCGGCTGGGATGGCCATAACCTCGACGATCTCACCCGCCACCGCCTCATCCGCCGCCTGATCGGCCTGCTGGTCAGCGACGTCATCGAAGCCACCGACGCGCGCATTCAGGCCAGCAAAGCGCAATCCGCCCTCGACATCCAGAAGCTGGATCACAACGTGATCGGCTACAGCGACCAGATGCAGCGCCGCAACCGCCAGCTCAAGGATTTCCTCTTCAAGAATCTCTACAACCATCCCCGCGTGGTGCGCATGCACACCAAAGCGGAGAAGATCCTCACCGATATCTTCATGGCTTACGCCAATACGCCCGCCATGCTGCCCTACGACTTCCAGGAGCTTGTCGCCGAGCGCGGGCTGCAGCGCACCGTTTGCGATTACCTGGCCGGCATGACCGACCGCTACGCCATCCAGGAGTACGAAAAGCTCTTTGATCCCCACTCGCTCCCTTGATATGAATTCGCCCCAGGAATATCACCTCACCCAGCAGGGCGCGGATCGCCTGCGCGCCGAGCTCGCCGAGCTCAAGGGCCCGCGCCGCACCGAGCTCGCCAAGCGCCTGCGTGTCGCCATCCAGCAGGGCGATCTCTCCGAGAACGCCGACTACCACAAGGCCAAGGAGGAGCAGGGCTTCCTCGAAGGGCGCATCAAAGAGATCGAGTCCGTATTACGCCATGCGGTCATCATTTCGGAAACAGGCTCGAGCGACGGCGTCATCGGGCTCGGCTCGAAGGTCGTCGTCCAGGAGAAGGGCCGCGCGCCGGTGAAGTATTTCGTGGTCGGCGCCCAGGAAGCCGACCCGCGCAACGGCAAGATCTCCAACGTCTCGCCGATCGGCCAGGCGCTCGTCGGCCACAAAGCCGGCGACACCGTCGCCTTCAAGACCCCTGCGGGCGAACTCGTTCTAGACATCATCGAAGTAGAATAAACAAAAGCAATCATGCAGAAACCAGAAGAAAATTATCTTTACGACCCTCTTGAAGCGCCAGATCCGGATGCATGGCTGGCCCTCGATGAATCTGAGCGCCGATATAAGACTTTGGAATATCACTTGCTCTTTGAAAAAGACTTACCCGCTCCCGAAGCGCATGCGACTATCCATACCATTGTTGAAACTCAACTGGCGATGGAAGTAAAGCCGCTGCCTGCCACCCTAATGCGCCTGATGGAGGAAGGCTTGAATCGCCATGAGGCTATTCACGCCATCGCCAGCGTTCTCATTG
>JAMCZK010000028.1 GCA_023485685.1 Chloroflexota bacterium
CCGTGGTGACCGGGCGCACAGCAGATGCTGGGTGGGCTTTGACCCAGGCATCGCCCAGGCGGCCAACATCGGCGTGTTCCGCCTGCGCTGGGCTTTCTTCGATGAAGTCTCGCTAAGCGGGAGCTGCGTGGATGTGCCCGAATTAACCTGGGTACCGGAGCCCGATCTTTGTTACACGATGCCCATGGAAAGCGTAAACGTATATACAGATGCGAACACATCGGCCTCCGTCCTGGTTACGCTGAACGTGGAAGATTTCGCCTCTGTGAGCGGCTTCACCAGCGACGGCTGGGCACAAGTGGACCTGGGGGCTGGCAATACTGGCCAGACAGGGACAGGCTGGATGGAACAAGCTGCCCTTAACGTAAACGGCGGGACCTGCGATGAATTGCCAACGGTAAGTCCGTAACTTGTTACATGTCAGAAAAGCCCCATTGCAAAATACTTGTTGCAATGGGGCTTTTATTATGTACAATTCTCGTGCCTAATCGGTCTCCGTCGAGCCACACTTGTACCGTCTTCGTACCCTACTTTTAGGATCACCCCTTCCCACGGCTGGTCTCAGCCACGAGAAATTAGGCAAATTTAAAGGTCTGGCCACCTTTTCACCAGACGCGTTGTCGTCCATAGCCTACGCCAACCAGGAAATCTTCCTCGGATTGGCCGTGGCTGGCAGTGCAGGGTTGGGATACACCTTTACCCTTGGTCTCATCATCACGGCCATCCTTATCGTGGTTGCCATCTCCTACCTGCAAACGATCCATGAGTACCCCAGTGGAGCAGGCTCCTATATCGTAGCGAAAGCAAATCTCGGTGACTTTCCAGGTCTCGTTGCGGCTGCTGCGTTGATGATGGATTACCTGCTGGTTGCGGCGGTTAGCCTCACTGCGGGTGTCGAGGCACTTGCGTCTGCCTTCCCTGTGATTTGGCCTTACCGCATCGCGATTGCGCTGCTGCTCCTGGCTTTTATAACTATTCTGAACATGCGTGGATTGCAGGAAACTGGTGCGGTAATGTCGATCCCGGTTTATTTCTTCATCGGGTCATTTCTCATCATGATAATTTTTGGACTTTTCCGTCTATTCACATCTGCACCAATTCCATTTCCTACCACAATGCCGGGACCAGTACAACCATTGAGCATTTTTATTTTATTAAGAGCTTTTGCTTCTGGAAGCACAGCCCTCACCGGTGTCGAAGCAATCAGCAATGGAGTGCCTGCGTTCAAGAAGCCTGAATCAAAGAACGCTGGGATTACCCTGATCGTCATGTCGATTTTGATGGGATTCCTATTCCTGAGTACCTTGGGGCTTTCCAAATATTTTGGAATCGTGGCTGTCGCTGACGAGACAATTCTCTCAGCTTTGTCGCGTCAATTATTTGACAATTCGATCTTGTATTACGTCATCCAGATAAGCACCTTGGCCATGCTGGCTGTCGCCGCAAACACCGCTTTTGCAGATTTTCCCCGCATCGCTGCAATCCTAGCCGGGGATCGTTATCTGCCCAGCCAACTTAAGGCCCTCGGTGATCGCTTGGTCTTTGCCAATGGCAATCTGTTGCTCGCGGCCGCCACCGCGGTACTCATCATCATTTTCCGTGGTGATAGCCACTCGCTGATCCCATTGTTTGCCATCGGCGCTTTCCTGGCGTTCACGTTGTCGCAAGCCGGAATGGTGCGGCACTGGATCCGAAAAAAAACCAAGGGGTGGCGCACCAAGGCCTTTATCAATGGGCTTGGAACCTTCACCACCGGCACGGTCGTTGTCATCGTAGGTGTAGGCAAGTTCATCCAGGGAGCCTGGATCACCTTAATCATCATTCCACTGACTATTTGGCTATTTCTTGTTATCCACCGCCATTATGAAAAGATCGCCCAGCAGCTCTCATTGAAAGGGCTGCCTCCGGAACTCAAGCCTTATCCCAAACTGCGTTTCGTGATGCCGATTTCCGGGGTGCATCGCGGTATCTTCCACGCCGTTGATTTCGCCCGTTCGATCTCGAAGAACCTGATCGCCATCTATGTAGAAGTCGAACCCGGCACAGGGGAAAAGGTACGCAAAAAATGGGAGGAGTGGTTCCCGGACATTGCTCTAAAGATCGTTCCGTCCCCTTATCGCTCTATCATCGGACCCTTTATCGATTTCCTGGATCGTTATGACGTTGAAGCCAATGATGGGCAGTTGGCTGGCGTCATCCTGCCCGAATTTGTCACCGAAGGATTCTGGTCCAATATATTACATAATCAGTTGGCCTGGCTCATCAAATTCGCCCTGCTTTATCGACGCCGAAAGAAGGGATACCAACAGGTCATCGTGGATGTGCCCTTTCATTTGCGAGAAGACTAAAAAAAATTTAAGACTGGCGTCATTCACCTACATAAAATTTTTTCCTGATTCCCATTCTGCAAATTCGTCATGGCACCTTGCACTAACCGACCTCCTTAAAGAGTTTTAAGATTGCTTTGTCTGGTCTTCCAAACCATCACCGACCTCATACCAAGACCCTGTCCGTGGCGAGAGCCCACCACATACCCCCCATCAGTGGTGAAATTATCATGGTGAATCGATCACTGGTGGTTTTCATGTTTCGCAGGGGAAATCTTTAAGAGAGCAGCACCTTAAAGAATGTTGTTTTTTTAGGTGCGCGTAGGGCTGCGCAATGGTAAATTTCGCGCATTCCCTTTAGAATCCTGCTCCTCAGCGCAGGTGTGCGCAGTAAGGCGTCTCAGGCGGAGGTTTCGCACAGGACCTCAGTAAGCGGCGCCAGCTCTCGTCTTAGAAACAAGTGAATAGATTAGGGCGTAGGGGTTGTCTAGGTTTTGGGTGACGACCTGTTCTACTTGTCTATCGTTTACAAGACGAATGACCATGCCTGGCTCGAGGAGGAGCATCCATGAACGCGAGCCAGGCATGGCAGGCCGCCCTCGGCCAATTACAAGTTGAAATGCCCAAAGGCACCTACGATATCTGGGTACGCGACGCCGAACTGGTTGCCTATGAAGATGGCTCATTCGTCATCGGCGTCAACAATGCTTACGCACGCGATTGGTTGGAAAGCCGGCTCAAGAGCACAGCCACCCGCATGCTCACCGGCATGATGAACCGCACCGTGGAAGTGCGTTTCGTCATTTGGCAGCCAACGGCGCCCACGGAAACGCTCACGGAAATCCAGCCCGAGATTGAAACAGAACCTGGACTCATTGAATCCAACGCTCAGGGGAACTTCACCCTAAATCCACGCTACAGCTTCGAAACCTTTGTCGTGGGCGCCAGCAACCGCCTGGCACATGCAGCCTCTCTTGCCGTGGCAGAGAACCCCGCCAAAGCCTACAACCCATTGTTCCTCTATGGCCGTGTCGGTCTGGGCAAAACCCACTTACTGCGAGCCATCGGCAATGCCGCCAGCCAGCGCGGGCTTCAGGTGCTTTACGTTTCCTCAGAGGAGTTCACCAACGACCTCATCCATGCCATCCGCACGCATAGCACTCAGGCCTTCCGCGACAAATATCGCCGCACGGATGTCTTGCTGATCGATGATATTCAATTCATCGCCGGTAAAGAATCTACGCAAGAAGAATTTTTTCACACCTTCAATACATTGCACGGGCAGAACAAGCAAATCGTCATCACCTCGGATCGCTCCCCAAAAGGATTGATGACCCTGGAAGAACGCTTGCGCTCGCGCTTCGAATGGGGTCTTATCGCTGACATTCAATCCCCGGACTACGAGACACGCCTGGCCATCCTGCGCAGTAATGCCGAGCGCATTGGCCGCGCGGTGGACCCGGCCGTGTTGGAAACCATTGCCCGCCGTATGCAATCGAACATCCGCGAGCTGGAGGGCGCCCTGAACCGTATCGTGGCTTATGCCTATTTGCGCGGCATCCCACTCACAGCTGATGTGGTCGATAGTGCCCTGGCGGATTTGGCCCCTGCACCCCAAGCCCTGGAACCCAGCCAACTCGTACAAGCGGTTGGCCAGGCCTTCGGCGTCTCCGAAGAACGTTTGATCTCCCGAGACCGTTCTGCCGAAGTAGCCCTGCCCCGCCAGGTCGCCATGTACTTATTACGGGAGGAAGCCAGGCTTTCCCTTCCTCAAATCGGCGAGATACTCGGTGGCCGTGACCACACCACGGTGATGTACGGTTGCCAAAAGATAGGAGACCTGCTGGAGCAGGATGAACGCTTGCGCCGCCAAGTAGCCGGATTGCGTGAGCAGCTCTACGGCGAGCAAGTCAGAGTCTAAGCTGTAGGGTTTTCAAGCAAGGGGCGCCGCCAGCAGCGGAACTAGCATCTCTTCGGCGGATAAACCGCCATGTCGCCCAACCAACGGATTCTCCCTGACCCCCCACCACAAATAGGCCGACCCTCTCGCCACCAGGATCAAATCGCCCAGGCGCTCAGTCAACCGCGGCGAAGCCGGGCCGGCGCCAAATAACCCGATCTCTTGAGCATAGGCCGATTCCACCATGGCGAATTGGTTGGGCCAAGTCCGCTCAACGTATTCTCGCACGGCTTCAATTTGTCCCGGTTTGATATACAGGTAGATCAGCCGGTTTTCTCCGGTAGGCTGCAGATGCAAACGCCGCGTCAAATGAGGATGATTGCACAGGTCATAATGTGGGTCTTTCTCGGTGTGCACTTGGCCGTGGTCGGCCGCCAGCACAAATAGTGTTTCTTTTCGCGCGACTTGCGGGAGATCGCGCAAAAACAGTTGCTCGAAGGCACGACTGAAATCGGCAAACTCGTAACGAACCCGCTCGTCATCCGGCCCATACTTGTGTGACAGAGTATCCACTTCTGGCCAATAAGCCCAAATGAAAGCTCGCTCTTTGGCTTTCGTTTGCATCAATTGCCTTAAGGTGATCCAGAAATCGCTGGTGGAGTAATATCCAATCCGTGTGACCTCCGGAAAAAACATCTCCGACAGCCCCGAGCCCAGGATGAAAGCTGGCTGCAAGGCGTAGCTGTGAACTCCGTGCTTTGCCAAATGCGGGCTAAGCGTTGGCGAGTTCAGGAACTGAGTGGGAACAAAACCAGCGTTCCTCAACGTACCCGCTTCGCCTTCGAAGCTGAAGGGAGCATGCGTGATCATGTTCGCCACCACGCCATATTCCTTCAGCCACATCTCGTACCCGACAATACCGTGTTCGGCAGGCGCCTTGCCAGTCCAGATAGTGGTGAGCGCCGCGCAAGTAGTGCTGGGTACCACAGAGGTTAGAGGAACCAGCGCCCCTTTAGCAGCCAACTGTCGCCAGATGGCGAAGTCTGGCATCTGCATCCAGGATTGAAAGCGGTGTAATGACAGCGCGTCAACGAGCAAGAGGATAATTCGTTGATATTGTCCACCTAACTGTGACAGAATCTTCTCTCGAAGGGGAGGAGCGCCAAAGTTTTGCACTCCGAACAGGCTGCAAATAGCGCTAGGTAAATTGAGGATGGACTGGCCGGAATAGTCAGGATACAAGAAGCCCTGCCCCAAAGCCAGGCCTGGGAGCTGGTGTGTCTGCAATCGCGACAGCAATTCGGCGCTAAGCTCAGGCAATTTGCTCACCACTTGGAAGAAATTCGTCGGGGTCCAGTCCATTCGATATCAGCACGCTGGCGATCTCCGGCAAGGTGGGCATATTGTGCCCTGTCCCCAATTTCAACACCTTGGCCGCGCCGGTGGCGTTGGCTAACGCAGCCAATTTATCCAAAGGTAAATGGCTCATTACCCCATAGATCATCGCCCCGGCCACGCTATCCCCCGCACCGGTAGCATCGCGCGCCTTCACAGCGAAGCCAGACGATTCTGTCCGTTCCTTTCCACGCGCCAGCAGTAAGCCGCCAGCGCCCCGTTTCAAAAGTACCCACTGAGCCCCCAATGCCTGCAATGCCTGTACCAAGGCCTCGTCCTCTTGTTCACCGACTAACCGCCGCGCTTCGGCGCGATTAAGCATTACGATCTCACTCAAGGCGATTGCATCCTTCATCCAGGAATTATCCAGATCCGGGTTGCCCGGTCCCGGATCGAAAAATATCCGAACGCCAGCCGCGCAGGCGACCTCAAAGCCGCGCAAAACCATCGCGGGGATCTCTTTGTATTCCGCCCAACCATCTGCAAATAAGGCCTGCGCGCTTTGCAATGGAGCGGCCCATTTTGATGGCCAACTGCGAATTTGCAGACTGCCTTCATATCCGAGGTATCCGGGTTCTCCAGCCTTGTCCACGACCACACCCGCGACCGGCGTCCTGGCTGCCGGGGTGACCTGCAAATTACTTACATCAACCCCTTCACGCTTGAGCCCTTCGCGCACCACCAAACCAAACCCATCGTCGCCCACTTCGCCCAGGCAGCCCACCCGCAAACCAAATCGAGCGGCCATGATGGCTACATTGCAGGCGCCGCCGGGCCCCACTTCCATGTAAGACAGACGGTGGATATCTTTGGCCTGCACGGGGAACTTAGGCAGGCGCATGCTGATGTCGGCGATCAAATCGCCAAGGATTTGGACGGTCAAGCCCGTTTTTTCCTCCTGTGCCATTGGGAATACGCGTTTACGAATTGATCCACTTTTAGCGGGGCGGTCGGCATCTTCAACGCCTGTGCAAGGCGTACCAATTGGGGCGGGAAAACTGCCGCGCGTTGAAGTAAGTCATTTTGAGCAAAGATCTTTTCCACCAACCCATCAGCAAGAATGTGCCCGTTGGCCATTACGACGGCGCGTTCTGCGTATTCGGCACAGAAATCCAGGTCGTGGCTGATGAGCAGGATCGTGCTTCCCATTGTATGCAATTCCCGCAAGATGCGCCCGATACGTCTGCGCCCTGCCGCATCCTGTCCAATGCTGGGTTCGTCCAGCACCAGCACCGGTGTGTCCATCGCCAAAGTAGCTGCCAGTGCCAGCAGTTTGCGTTCGAATGGCGCCAAGTCATACGGATTGTCTTCGGCGTGGTCAGCCAGCCCCACGGTCTTCAGCGCAGACATGCTTTTCGATGCGATCTTCCTTTCGGAGAAACCAAGATTTCGCGGGCCAAAGGCGACCTCGCGCTGCACGGCTCTCTCAAAGAGCTGCTCATCGGGGTTTTGGAATAAAAAACCCACCCGACCAGCCAATTGTGCAGTGCTGTATTCTGCGGTATCCCAATTTCCCACAACCACCTTACCCCCATCGGGGCGCAGCAACCCGTTGAGCAGCTTGACCAAGGTAGTCTTGCCAGCGCCGTTCTCGCCAACAATGGCCACGAATTCGCCGGATCCAATGGACAAGTCAATTCCATCCAGCGCGCGCACGCCGGTCGAGTAGGTAAAGAAAACGCCCTCAAAACTTAGTTTCATTCGAAAAATTTTTGCGCCTGCTTCAAGGTAACCGGCAAAGGGCGCGATCGTGGAATAAATTTTTTCTTTTGCACCGCGGCCGCGGCCTGCGTGAACTGCGTCTGTCCAACCCCTAACTTCAAAAGTTTTTCATCTGCCAAAATCTTTTTCGCCGATCCATCCAGAACAATGCGCCCCTGCGAAAAAGTAATCACGCGATCGGCAAACGCCGCCAACCATTCGAGCTTATGCTCGACGAGAACAACAGTGGTGCCGCCACGCCCAGCCAGCTTATCCAGAATTTTGAACACTTCTTGAGTGCCCCGTGGGTCCAATTGGGAAGTCGGTTCATCTAATACCAACAATTTGGGCTGCATGGCAAGGATGGAAGCAATCGCCACCCGTTGCTGTTGGCCCCCTGAAAGCGCGAATGGAGAACGTTCGGCTAATGCCTCCAGGTCGATCAGCGCAAGTGTCTCCTCTACTCGGCGCTCAATTTCTTTTCGCTTTAATCCCAGATTCTCAAGACCAAAGGCGATCTCTTCACGAACAGTGAACCGTGCCCCGCTGATCTGGTTGAAAGAATTCTGAAAGACCAATCCAATTTCGCCGGCCAACTCTCCTAGTGTCGAGCGCGGGACATCTCGCTTGCCTACCTGTAGTTCCCCCTCCCAAGTCCCGTGAAAGAAGTGGGGCGCAAAGCCGCTTAACGCATAGCACAGTGTAGATTTGCCCGCCCCGTTCGGGCCGACCACGCCACAAAATTGCCCCTCAGGGATTTCCAGATCAATGCCATCCAACGCAGGTTGATCTTGCCCGGGATACCAGTAACAAAAATCTTTGATGCGAATCATGAAGAAATGGCCCGCCAAATGCTCCAGCCAATGAGCGCAAGCATAAGCAGCAGCAATCCCCAACGGGCAAGATGCTGCCCGGGGCTATCGGCCAAGGCCAACAGGCTGGTCTTGCGCCCGGGCCTACTGAAGGCACGCGCCTCCAAAGCCATTGCGCGCTCCTCCACATCTACAATGCTGCTTAGCACCAGCGGTCCCATCAATGGGACCAGCAAACGAAGGCGTTTAAAGATGTTTACTTTAATTTCTAAGCCGCGGGCTTGCTGCGCCTCCAGGATTACTTGTGCACGTTCCTGAAAACGCGGAAAAATTTGGATGGACGTTAGCACCACGTAAGCCAGGCTGCCGGGCAGCCCGCTCCGGGTAAGCGCCAGCATCAGCATGTCCGGCCGGGTGCTGAGCATCAGCAATAGTGCGCCGCCTAGCGCCATCAGGATCCGTGATGCCACGGTGAGTCCGGCCAGCAATCCTTCCCCAGTGAGCACGAATCCTGCCAAATGAAACAGCGGCGTCTCCCCCGGAGTAAAGAATCCTTGAATGATAGACAGGGAGATGACGAAGGGAGTGATGACCACCAGGCAACTCCGTAGAAAAGGCCGCAAAAGTCCACCCCAAGCCGACATTGGAACCAACAGAATGACGAAAGCAGCCAGCAGCCATAACAAATTCGGCAAGGTGGCAGCGAATACCAAGAACAGAAAGGTTAACGCCAACTTGGTGAGCGGATGCAAGCGATGAAGGCCACTATTCCCAGAGACGAAGAGAGTACCGTGCATATCGAGTGATTAAACCACTATTCAAAATGCAAAAGCCCGCAATAGCGGGCTTTTGACCATACATTAGGTTATTACTGGCTAGCGTCGCTTGCGAGCACGAGTCTTAGCAGCCTGGCCGCTTTGGTTACCGAAGCGGGCTTTTAGGCGTTGTGGCAAAGCAAGCAAAACTGCCCAGACAATCAGGTAGGTCACGATTTTGTCTAAAGGATCTGACATGGTTCCCTGGGCTACGTTGGAAAACAGCGCATCAAATCCTGCGGCTCGCCATGCTGCCACGATGGCGTCTGTACCCGCATTCCCGGTCACCCCGCCAAACACGTAAGCCGCAATGGGAGCCGAGAGGATAGCGGCTACAACACCTGTGATCAGGCCGGCGAGGGCGGCACGCCACCATTCTTTTAGCCAACCGGATTGAGCAAAGACGCCGGCCAAGGCGCCAATGATTGCAGCCACACCGGCCCACGCGATCGCCTGGGGAAATAGCCCGGTAAATGTCCAAACGACATTTGCCAGGAAACCGGTAAGGGCGCCCGCCCAGGGTCCTACAAGGACACCCACCAGTACCGTGCCAATCGAATCCAAGTAAAGGGGCAGGCCTACCGCTCTTGGGATTTGCCCGGCGCCGATGTTGATGGCGATTGCAACCGCCATCAGCGCAATGCTGAAAGTCGAAAATTCCTTGCGAAAGCCGTTCATGAGTTCGTCCTCCTCGTGAAATATGGAGTGGTTGATTTCATTATAAGGCAAATGGCCAACAAGGATTCTTTTTCCCTATTCTCCGCTACAATCCCTGACATGTTTCCCCGGGTCATTATCTATTCGGACGGTTCCTGTTTGGGCAACCCCGGCCGCGGGGGCTGGGCGGCGCTGATCCGTGAGGGCGCCAACGAACGCATTCTCACCGGCTCTGAGGCGCAAAGCACGAATAACCGCATGGAGCTCACCGCCGCCCTCCGGGCACTGGATGCCTTGAAGCAACCTAGCCATGTGGCTTTCTATACCGATTCGCAATACCTGCGCCGGGGTATCACGGAATGGCTGCCGGGCTGGCGAGCACGCGGCTGGAAGCGCAAGGGCGGCAAGCTGGCCAACATAGAACTCTGGCAAGCGCTGGAGCAAGTCATCGAGCGCCATCAAATCCATTGGCACTGGGTGAAGGGGCATTCGACGAATCGAGATAATCAAAGGGTGGATAGATTGGCTAAAGAAGCGATGCTGGGGAAAGCTAAAGAGGCGAATTAGAATCGAAGAGGCCGACCTTTCGATTGGCCTCTTCTCATACCAAGAACGAAGCGAATAAAAATCTGTTACGAGAGGCGACGACGGGATTCGAACCCGTGGTGAGGGTTTTGCAGACCCTTGCCTTACCACTTGGCCACGTCGCCTAGCGAAAGGGGTTAATACCAGCCTTACTTCAGAGTTGATTAACCCCTTTCGCTATGAATGGGGATTATATCGATTTTACGACCAAGAAGAATTACCCCATTCACTTTAAGAAAAAGCGGGCTTAAAAGCCCGTTTTTCTAAGAGAGCGGGCGACGGGATTTGAACCCGTGGCCTTCTCCTTGGCAAGGAGACGCTCTACCGCTGAGCCACGCCCGCTAGTGAAAACTGATTATAACCCAACTACTTTATGTGATGAGATTGCTTCGTCGCCTCGCTAACGCTCAGCTCCTTGCAACTGCGGAAAACAAGTTTTCCTTGAGTGCCGAGGGCCAGAATTGAACTGGCGACACCGCGATTTTCAGTCGCGTGCTCTACCAACTGAGCTACCTCGGCAGGGGTGACATTGTACAAGCGCGCACAATGCCTGTCAAGAAACGGCCCGCCAACCTTCGCGCGTCCCCATTTTCTTGGCGGGCAATCCGGCCCAGATTTCCCCTTCACCCGTGGATTCCAAGAGCACCGCATTCGCTCCCAGCACAGTGCCGCGGCCTACGCGCAAGACGCCTTCTTTGCAAAGCACCTTGGATCCCGGGGACAGGATGACTTCGTCGCCTATCTCGATCGATTCGAATTTCGACTGCTCAATCGGCAAGTGAATATCGGCGCGGCCAATGGTTACCCCGGGGTAGATCTTTACATGGTTGCCGACAATTGTATTGGGATGAATGACCACGCCAAAACCCCCGTGAACTAATACGAAACCTGTACCGATCTTTACTGAGCGCGGGATTTCAGAGCCTAGCATTTTAAGGAGCAGGTAAGCAAGGCGGCCAAGTAAACCCTTGCGCGCGTAGACAAGTCGAGAATAGAAATCCATTGTTACGGGCTAAACGGGTTGGGGATTGCCACGCTCGCTCCGCTCGCTCGCAATGGGACGTTAGTCCAGATCCTTGAGCATGTATGTATCCCCCAAGGAATAGCCGCGCCCGGCGTAATAGCCGCGGGTGCCGACGGCGGCGATGACAGCCATGCGCAGAAAATCTTCGCCGCGGGCCAGGTCTTCGGCGTATTGGAGCAACCGCGTACCGAGACCAATGTGCTGTGCGGCTCCGCTTTGCTCCTCACCCATTTCCAGCGATTGGCCGTAGACATGGACTTCGCGGACCAGGGCGGCGCCTGTGAGGTCTTGAAGTCCTGAGGTCGGGGAGTCACTCTTTGGAAGAGAAAGCCTTAGGAATCCCGCCAGGCGATCTTCAGGCGTAACGAAAGACAGGAAATGCTCTTCAGCATGACCTGCGTGATAAGTCAAATCTTTCAGTTTCAAATCATCTGATTTGACCTCTCGACCTTTGACCTCTCGACACCTGATGCAGCGGCAGCGCTGGCCGCGCGCCTTCATGGCTTCGTGCACATCCATGCGCAGGCTGGTGCGCTTGTTGCCTTCCACTACATTGGTGGAAGGAATATCGCGGATGACGCGGTTGACGCGGCAATAGTCCGGGATGGTGGCTTTGAGATCGGCGAGCAGTTCGACCAGTTCTTCGGTTGAATAGGGTCGGTATTCACCGCGCTGCCAGTTCAAATAAAGTTCGGCGTTCTCCAGCAATTGCGTTGGATAGATCTTGAGTTCGTCGGGGCAATACCCATCCCATAACTTTGCGAAATCAATGCGGTCGCTTTCGGGTGTGGCACCCAAAAGATTGGGCATCCAATGCAGCACGATCTTGAAGCCTGCGGCGCGCAACAAGTCCGCCGCTCGGCGCGTTTCGGCGGCCGAGTGGCCCCGCTTGTTGATTTCCAAGATGTGTTCGTCGAAACTCTGCGCGCCTAGCTGAACTTTGGTAACGCCCAGATAGCGCAGCCAGGCGATTTCATCCTGGGTGACATGGTCTGGGCGTGTCTCAATAGCCAGACCCACAGAACGGTGCGCAGCAGTTTCGTTATAGCGCTGTGCTTCCGCCAGGGTCGGCAGCTCGACTTCGTTGATTGCGTCGAACATGCGCTTGATAAATTCTTCCTGATAATCGCGTTTATAGGAGGACCAGGTGCCGCCTAGGACGAGCATCTCGACCTTGTCCGAAGGGTGGCCAAGAGCTTCCAAGGTATCCAGGCGGCTGCGAACCTGAGCGTAAGGATCGAACTCGTGCTGCAGGGCGCGCATGGCGCCAGGCTCGTCGGGCAGGTAGCTCTTGGGCATGCGCACATCCGTGGGACAGAAAACACATTTGCCTGGGCAGGGATAGGGTTTGGTGAGCACCGTGACGACGCTGACGCCCGAAAGAGTGCGCATCGGCTTGAGGCGGATACGCGCCAACAGGGCGGAGTCCCCCGTCCAGGCGCCGCTATCCACCAGTTGGCGGTAGGCGGTCACCAGCATCTGTTTGCCCACGAAACCGCCGTTTTCCAGCGGATGCCGGCTAATAGCTTCGAAAACCTCTGCACCGGCGCGTATTTCTTCCAACGCGGCATGGGCGCGCAGCATTCGCTCCGGGGTGGCTTCTTTGGCGTGTTCCCAGGCCTGGATACGGGGTTCGGGGTTTTTTAACAGTGTCATTTTCATGTTTTCAACCTTGCGAAAGGTTGGTTTTATGCAGTGATCTCTTTCGTCCAACCTTCGCAAGGTATTCGTTGTCTATAATCAAGGCATGGACCCCGAAATTGCACAGCGGCTCATTGCCCTGAATAAGGAATTCTATCAAAATCTCGCCGCGCCTTTTTCTGCCAGCCGCCACCGCTTGCAGCCGGGGGTGCTGCGAGTGCTGGAAGGCGTGCCGTCTAGCACCGAGATTTTGGACCTGGGCTGCGGAAACGGAGGAGTTGCCCGCGAACTGGCTCGCCGCGGGCACCAGGGACAGTATGTCGGGGCAGATTTCAGCGAGGAACTGATCAGGGTTGCAAGTTTGAAGGTTGAAGGTTTACAGTTCACCTTTATCCAGGCAGATCTGACATCCGCCGACTGGAATCTCCAACCTCCACTACCAAATTTGCGTTTTGATTTCATTTTTGCCTTCGCCGTCCTCCACCACTTACCAAGTCGGGAACTACGGTTAATCTTCCTAAGACAGGTGAGCCGCCTGATGGCGCCCGCCGGTCAATTTGTGCTCTCGAACTGGCAATTCCTGAGCAGCCCGCGCCTGCAGGCAAGGATCCAGCCGTGGAGCGAGATCGGCTTGTCTGACGACCAGGTTGACCAGGACGATTACCTTTTGGATTGGCGCAGCGAAGGGCAGGGCCTGCGATATGTCCATCACTTTAATCCAGAAAACTTGGCGGCGCTGGCAGTGGAAGCCAGCTTCCAGGTCGAAGACGAGTTCCTGTCAGATGGGAAAACCGGGAACTTGGCGCGGTACCAAAAATGGATCCCGGCAAACTTGTAATAATTAATAATCACACACATACACACCGCCCCCGATACGGTTTGACAATGTCGACTTTTTCGAGGGGCTTAAGGAGTTGAAACATCTTTTAATTTAGGAATCCCACCTCGTCGACAATCTGCGATTCACATTAAAGCATGCAATCGGACACAAAAGGTTAATTTGCATTCAAAATGTCAAGGGATTGCAATGTTCACTTTAAAATGTCACACCGGTAACTGAAGAGGGGGTCGCATTTTTAGGGATAGGTGAGGGCGCAGGTAATGATAGTACAGTAACCAGAGCATCACCTCATTA
>JAMCZK010000008.1:0-26176 GCA_023485685.1 Chloroflexota bacterium
GGAAGCGGCCAATGGGCAGGTTCATCGGATGGTCAGTGGAAATCATGTCCACCCCCCAGAGGTGAATCTTCTTATCGAGCAACCATTCGCAGATGCTGTGGTGCGGTCCGGGATGGCGCTGGATGTAACGCTCCTCATCAGCATCTTCGCTAAAGAAAGAAAACTTGTGCCAGCCGGTATGGATGAAGAGAATATCGCCATTGTTGATCTTGGTTTTCTTCTCGATCATCTCAGGCGTGAATACGTCCAGGTCGTCGAGTTGATCGCTCAAGTCCACAATGACGCCTTCGCCGTAGAGCCAGTCCAGTGGAAGCTGGTCGATGGTTTTGCCTTTGGTGACGAAGTGGCGAGGCGCATCCAGGTGGGTTCCCATGTGATTGGACGTCTGAATATATTGCGCATTGACGCCATGTTCAGATTTGCGTTTGATGTACTTGACTTCGAACGGTGGATAAAAAGGCCAGAATGAGGCGTCTTGATTTAATGGCTGAGAAAGATCGTGAACTTTCATGGAACTCCTTTGTTACTAGTTAGTGGTTATTTGTTAGTTTTGCTAGAAACGCAATGTCGTTATCAGAATAAACATCTTGTTCGAGTTCTATGTCGGTAACGCTCGAGACTTTGTAGGGCGCAGGTTCTTCTTTGACGCCCGAATTTTGGACGCGTTGCTGCTTTAGGAATTTGGCAAAGCCATTAATTCTTTGAGCCAGAGAAACTAATTTTTCGGTAATTTGATCTGCAGTTTCATGCTCAAGTAAGTTGCGAGCTTTTGCTCTGTTTATCCAAAATTTAGTTTCGAACAGACTACCGCGCGAATAATAAATATGTTTTAACTTTTCGCCGAAATGGTAACGTCCATAAGCTTCTGCTAAGTTTGCCCCTATTGAATCTGCTGCTCGGGTTAGTTGTTTACCAATAGTATCCTGATCAAACGGCTTCCACATGGCAACTATGGACCAGATTGAATCGCCAATTTCGGAGGCGATTTTCAGGATTTCCAAGTCTTCAATCGTTTTTGTCATTGTAATAACTAATACCTTATAACCAATAACAATTACAGCTTGTACTTCTCCGCATACGCCCTTATTGCATCTTCAAAGATCTTCATCGGCGGGCGGACTAGCCCGGCGCCGATCTGGCCTACGCCCGCGTCTTTGTGAGCGATGCCGGTGTTAACGCGTGGCGTAATGCCCAACTCGACGACCTTGCGTATGTCGATGCCCGTGGGTGTGCCGCGAAATTCCAATTGGGGGATAGTGAAATGCTTATGCTCGGCGATGGTGATCTCATACATCTCCATTGTGGTGTTAATGGCATCTTGTGGCGTGCCGCTGACGAATTGCACAATAGCTGGCGCGGCCGCCATGGCAAAGCCGCCGATCCCGGCGGTCTCCGTAATAGTGCTATCGCCAATATCGGGGTTGGCATCTTTGCTGGTGAAGCTGGGGAAATAAAGCCCATCCGGGACCTCAGCAGGTGCGGTGAACCAATCGTCTCCCAGGCCGCTGACCCGCAGGCCAAAGTCGGTGCCGTTGCGTGCCATGGGGGTCACCATGGTGCTGCCTTCAACACCGTGCGCGGCATCAGCCATCGCTTTGCAGGAGGCCATGACGGGGTTCAGCACGCTCAGTGCATTGTCCCCTAGGAATTTGAGCACTTCAGATTCAAGTGCCGCGTCCTCGGCGACTTTTGCGATCCAAGGTGCCAGCTTAGCGGTGTACATGATGGAACCGGCCTTGTTACGGTTGTGGCCTTCGTCACCCATGTGCAGAGCTTCAGCCAGCAATGCGCGTATATCCAAGCCGCGGCTGGCTTCGATAGCTTTGGCGAGTATTGGGCCCATTTTGTCATTCATCCACTTGAGCTTGGCAATCACTTCATCGCTGTAAGCGCCATAGCGCAATACTTTGCCGTAGCCCTCGTTGAGGTTTGAGTAAGCCTTGTTGCCATGGGTCTCGTTCTCGATGACATAAACCATCATCGAAGCCGAGGTCACACCGGCCATCGGGCCCACGGTGGCGTGGTGGTGACAAGGCGCAAAATCAATCTCGCCTTTTTTTACCAGCGCTTCAGCGTCCTTGGCGTTCTTGGCTTTGCCTTCGAAGAGCAGCGCGCCGATAACTGCGCCGCGCAACGGACCGGACATGCGCTCCCATTCGATGGGGGGGCCGGCGTGCAGCAATAGGTTATCGCGCATGCCAGGAATCACATCCCGCGCCGGGGCAACGCCTTTGAGAATCGGCCGCGCATCCATCATGCGCTCCACGGCTTGCTGATTTGCCTTATCGATATCGGCCATTTTTTACGCCTTCATCTTTTCCAGAATCCTCGCCAAGTCTTCGTTGCCTGAAGCAGGCGGACGCCAGTCCACCTGCACAGCCTGGGCCCCTTGTGCCTTAAGGCTGTCATAGAACGATTCTACGCCCATGTTGATGGCAGCCAATGGTTCGCTAAATTTGGCGAGGGTCTCTGCAGCCGCTATTGGTTGCGAGAGCCGCGCAGCAATGTAATTTACTGTAGCCGAAACGTCGCGAAAGACGATGGCAGCGGCATCGATGAGCAGCCTGATTTGCTCGTCGATTTGTTGTGGGTCTTCGGTTGTGCCGATAACCAACGCTACAAATTCACGTTCCTTGCGTAACTTGCGGTGCGCAACGATGGCCGGCGCCAATTCGCCGGCGGGGTTGGGATGCGCGCCTTCACCGAGAACAACATCCAGTAAGATCATCCCGACTTCGTTGTCCTCGGCCTCCTGCTTCATGCGGCGAAGGCGCAGATCGTTGTCCATCATTGGATGCAAACGACCCACAGTGAACTCATCCTCACCGAGGTCCAGGATCGTGTGAGCTTTGCTGTTGAGTGTGGTTTCGAGTTTCTGTTCACTGCGAATGGGGATGTTCGAATAGATCGGTGACAGAAATAATTGCAAGCCATTAAGCACTTCATAAGCCAATGTGCCACCGGAAAACAGGCCACGCAGATAGCCCTTGAGATGATTGGTCTCCGCTTTCTTCGACGCCGGCTGCTTGGCGAGATCCACCGCAAGCCTAGCCGCCTGGTCGAGCCCTGCGGCAAAATAAAGGTTACCGATCTGAGCTGCGGGAGGGGCAAAGCCAATAAAGTCAACCACCACGGGTTTACTGCATTGGTGCGCGGCGGCCAGAAGGCGGGTGGCTACTTCTGCATCAGGTGGTTTCGAAATAAGCACGATTACTTTCGTTTCGGAATCAGCAGCCAGATAGTGTAAGCCTTGTAACATACTAAGGGCGCCGACCTGGCTTTTGAGGTCACGGCTGCCAGTGCCGATCGCTTGCGAGACGCCACCCTTTAAGTTGGAAATTTTTGTAGTAACAGTTTGCAGGCCGGTGCCGGAGGCGGCTACTAAACCGATGGATCCGCGGCGAACACGGTTTGCAAAACCGAGACCGATGCCATTGATTATTGCGGTGCCGCAATCTGGGCCCATGACGAGCAGATTTTTTTTCACGGCTTTTTGTTTAAGAGCTATCTCATCTTGCAAAGAGACATTGTCGCTATAGAGGAATACGTGTTTACCAAGGTCCAGTGCTTCGTGCGCGACCTTGGCTGCATAACGGCCTGGTACGGAAACCAGTACCCACTCTGCTGCGGGCAAATTCTTTACGGCAGCACTAAGGCTGCGGGGTCGAAAGCTGCTGCCTGCAGACGAGCGGCGCTGCTTGAGCAGTTCGTCTACTTTGCCTAGGGCGGCTTCAGCGTCTGCAGCCTTGGCGGCGCGCACGACAATCAGCAAGTCTTCAGGTTTGGCGCTTTTCCCTTCGTTGCTCAATAAGTCGCTATCGGCCAGCAATTCCAAATTGGCCGGCGTGGCCATCACCACACCGGCATCTTCTACGCCTGGGAGCGTGAGCAAGTTGCGCTGCAGTTGCATCAGCACCACCGAGTCGAAATAGGCGCCGGGGCGCACCTGGCTTTTGGTTGAACTCATGTTGTCCCTCTCAAAACTGTTTCGAAATCCATGCCCCAGGTTAGCAAATCTTCATCGCGATTGAAACCTGCTGTGAATTGCAACCCCAAAGGCAAGCCTGCTTGGTTCGTTCCGGACGAAAGTCCGAGGGTGGGGAAGCCCGCTTGCGTCCAAGGAAGATTCATCACCGGGTCGCCAGTGCTCGCTAGTCCGTGCGGGGCCGCTCTCGTGGCAGCCGGTGAAAGCCATACATCGATGCCGTGGATATCCATCACGGTGCTGAGGTCCAGACGGAATTGTCGCGCCTCAAACCGAGCTTGTGTCAGTAAGGCTTCCGAGAGCTTCTGTCCCTTTTCGATTAAAGCCGCAATCTTATGATGATAGAGATGGCGGTAAGTTTCGAACCAGGCAGCGTGAACTTGGGCTGCCTCAGCGGCGAGGATCAGGTTATGGCGTTCGACGACGGAGGCAAAATCCTTAAATGGATTTAGCTTTTTTATCCAGTACCCGGCAGCTTTTAAGCGCTCGACTGAGTTTTCAAAATGGTCCAGCATTTCTCGATTGGCGTGAGCAAGATAATCCCCTGACGGGATGGCCAGGAATGGTTTTGCCTTAGTGGGCGAGGGACTTCTCCATTCTGAGAAGAGAACCGGAATCGCATGCGCGATCCCTTCAACGACACGTGAGAACAACCCGACATGGTCCAGCGAAGGAGCTAATGGGATCACGCCATCAGTTGAAATGCGTCCGTAGCTTGGCTTAAAGCCAACCACACCACAATAAGACGCTGGCCGGATCACAGATCCAATAGTCTGTGTGCCCAAGGCCAGGTCTACGAGCCCAGCAGCTATCGCCGCCGCCGACCCGCTGCTTGAGCCGCCGGGCGTGTGTCGGGTGTTGTTTGGATTGCGCGTTGGGCCAGGCGCAAAGTAAGCGAATTCGGTCGTCACTGTCTTACCAGCGATCAACATCCCGGCTTTCTTGAGTTGAGTAACGCAGGAAGCCTCCTTGCCTTTCAATTCATGGGAAGGCAGATTGCTTCCGGCCCGCGTCGGGAAACCATCAGCGTGGAAAATATCCTTGATGCCTAGCAGCAGCCCGTACAATGGAGGACGCTGTTCTTGATAAGGGTGTCTGCGCTGGAGAACTGAGGCTTCCTGTCGCAAGCGTTTGAAGCGAGCGGCTTCTGGCAGGAACGCATGAACGCTGGGCTCTTTTTTGTTGTATAGGGCTTCTAACTCATCCAGCCTTTCTTCCAGCCCAGATTTTTTAGTGTGCTCCACCTTGATCATGTTGAATGTGTTTTCTCTGTCGCTAACCTGGCTGCATCCACAATGTGTTGATAACCGGTGCAGCGGCACAGGTTACCCGAAATGGCGTCTCGAATTTCGGCTTCACTCGGTTTGGGATTTTCCTTCAAGTAAGGCAGCAAGGTCATCAAGATACCCGGTGTACAAAAGCCGCATTGAAGGCCGTGAGCCTCCCAGAAAGCTTGTTGCAAAGGATGTAGCTTTTTCTCATCATCGGTCAGCCCTTCAACGGTCATAAGTTCATGGCCGTCGGCTTGGACGGCAAACATAATGCAGGAGCGTACGGGCTTGCCATCGAAAAGGATTGTGCAGGCTCCACAAACCCCATGTTCGCAGCCGACATGCGTGCCGGTCAGACCGGCTACCTGGCGGACATAATCGACCAGCAGCAAGCGCGGTTCAACTTCGTGCTGGTATTGGTTGCCGTTTATGGAGACCGTGATGGGTAGGATTTGGCTCATGCTCACGAGGCCTGCGAGGTGCGAGCCCGCTCATAAGCCTTCGCCAGGGAGCGCTCGGTGAGGATTGCAGAGAGGTGTCGCTGGTATTCGGCAGAAGCGTGCACGTTGCCCAAGGGTGACATTTCTTTTTGACTGGCGATTTTTGCGGCTACCTGGAATGCCTCTTGCGTTGGCTTTCTGCCCGCCAGGCTGGCAGCAGCCTGCGTTGCATCCACAGGGCCGTCGCCCACATTCAAGTAAACAAGTCGCGCTTGTTGGCAATTGCCGTTACTGTCCAACGTCAGTAGTGCGGCAACGCCCGCCATCGCATAGTCGCCGTGACGGCGCGCGATCTCCGTGAAGGCGTAACCCGTATTAACAGGCAAATAGGGAAATTCGATTTCGACCAACAGTTCGTCGTGCTGCAATGCAGTGGTGAACAGGCCTGTAAAGAAGTCTTTGGCCTCTAACCAGCGTTCACCGGTTTTACTTTGGGTACGCATACGTGCATTTAGGGCTATACATACTACCGGCAGTTCTGAAGCGGGATCGGCGTGGGCAATACTGCCGCCGATTGTGCCGCGGTTGCGGATTTGCGAATGTGCGATATTTGGGATCGCTTCAAACAACAGCGGCGCGTGTTGGGCCACCAGTGAGTCGTGCTCGGCCGCAGATTGAACGGTCATGGCGCCAATCAGTAATGCGCCATTTTTTTGGATATAACGCAGTTCATTAATCCGATTGAGGTCAATCAGTATGCTGGGTTGCGCTACACGGAAATTCATTGCCGGGATCAGACTCTGTCCCCCTGCGAGAGCTTTGCCCTCGTCGCCATACTTAGCTTTGAGGTCTAAGGCGGCTTCGAGAGTATCTGGGGCGAAGTATTCAAACGGCGCGGGTTTCATTCCAGGAGAAATTCGATTGTAGTATGGGGATAAATGACGGGCAACCGATTTGTGTAGACATTAACTGCGGTAGGCGGCCACAATCTGAGCCATGATGGCCAAGGCAATTTCTTCGGGGGTCTCTGCTCCGATCTCGATGCCAATGGGGGCGTGCAATCGCGCCAAGGTTTGTTCGCCGAGTCCGGCTTTTAGCAATCGCTGGCGCCGCTTGATTTGCGTTTTCTTGCTGCCCAGGGCGCCAACGTAGAACGCATCGCTGTTCAGCGCCGCAATGAGCGCTGGGTCGTCGATCTTAGGGTCGTGGCTCAAAGAGGCCACCGCGGTTGAATTCTTCAGCGGATATTGTTCAAAGGCTTGTTGAGGCCACGTCTGGATTAGTTTGTCCACGTGAGGAAAACGCTCAGCGGACCCGAAAGCTTTTCGCGGGTCCACGATCACAGTACGGAAGTTTAGGGTATGCGCAATCTCGGCCAGGGCGATAGCGATGTGGACTCCTCCAATCATTACCAGAGTGGGGGAGGAAGGCAATGGATTTACAAAGATCTTAGTGTCTTTTTTATCGATTGTCTTGGGCCGGCTTCCTAAATCTGCGACCCAATCGTTAAACCATCCTGAACCGTCTGAACTGGCCAGCAGATTGCCCTTGTCATCGGTTAGCTGCTGGGCGCCTAGTAATTTCTCCGTACCCTGAATTACCGTATATAACGTGCTCCCCTGATCCGCTTTAAGCCTGGTAATCAAGGGCTGAAATATCTCCTCTCGCACCGGTTGTACGAAAATGTCGATTTCACCACCACAAGCCAAACCTACAGCCCAGGCCGTTTCATCAGCAACGCCAAAATGGAGGCGCTGCGGCCGATTGGTTTTGATGACTTCTTGGGCGGCCTGAATAACCGCTCCCTCAACACAGCCGCCACTGACCGAGCCCGCCAAACCCCCGCGCTGGCTTACCGCCATTACCGATCCTATTCGCCGCGGCGCCGATCCCCATGTAGAAATGACCGTAGCCAGCGCAACCCGTTCGCCCGCCTTCAACCAATTTTCCAAGTCCGGAAGAAGCTCGAGCATAGACGATTTAAGTTTCGATTCGGGCTTTTACGCAATCAAAGAATTGGCCGCTAAGTTTTTGCACCACGCTGCCCATAAGTCGTGAGGCCAGACTGGCAATGGTGCCGAGCACATTGACATCGGCAGTCCAGTCCATAATGGTGATGCCATTCTCGCCATCGCGCAACTTCATCTCGGCCATACCTTCCACGGCGCTCCCGGGAGCAGTGCCACGACCTTTCAGCACGGCGCGAGAAGGCGCCTCCATGGTCACGAATTCGATATCCCCAGCAAAACGGACTTTAAGGTTGCCAAGACCGACAGAGCCGGTGGCTTTGAATTTTTTGTTTTCCTCGATAATCTCCATACTTTCAAGGCCTGGAGCACATTTCGCTACGAAGTCTGGATTGGTGAGAAAAGCCCATACCTTTTCTCTCGACGCTTTGATTTCCGTCGATCCGGTTAATTGCATGAACTGTTCCCATTAATGCGTATAGTCATTACCACTCCAATCAAAATTCCCCATCACACACCCAAAGACAACAACTGCTGCACACGTGGATGCTGGGCATATTCGCCACGATATTTTTCGGGCAAAAGAACGGCAATGCGCGCCATTATCTCCTCAGTATTTTCTTTTAGGAATTCACTTCGGCCTGTTTTAGGTAGGGGCGGAATACCAAAGGGTTCACCAACGATGATCTTTACCCGTTGCCGGCTAAAACTCTTGAAGCGTTCTGCGACCAATCGGTCCTCGGTGCCAACGACACCAGCGGGGATCACGATTGCTCCACTTTTTGCCGCGAGATAAGTGGCGCCTGGTTTTCCGGGTAGCAAAGCCTCTATTTGGCTACGAGTTCCTTCCGGAGCAATGAGCAGAATCCCTCCGCGCTCCAGTCTTCTCAGAACCTCTCGTAAAGTGCCAAGGTCGGCCTCAAAACGTTCTAGCCACAATAGATCCAGCTCATGCACCAAAAACCGGAATATGGCCTGTTTGCGGTACTTTTCCGCGACCACGATGATGAAATCTTCGCGGGGAAGCAGAAAAAAAGGCAACGCCGCATCCAGTCGGCCAAGATGGTTCACAACCACGATCGCCTTACCCTTTTGTTCCTTAATTTTTTCCAGCCCCTCAACCTCGACCCGCGTGGTCAGACGCACGCCAAAAGCGATCAGGGACCTAAGGATCCGCCGCTTCAATCGGATCCACATCAGGAGGTCGGTTTCTCCTTGCCTGTGTAGGCCTCGCGCAGATGAACGGGTTTCGTTGCCCGGGCGCGCAGCCGAAGGTTGAGGAATTCAACGAAAACGGAGAAGCCCATAGCGAAGTAAATATAGCCCTTAGGGATGTTTTGGTGTAGTCCTTCGACAACTAACGAAAAGCCGATGAGCAGCAGGAATGCCAAGGCAAGCATTTTTATTGTGGGGTGTTCGCTGACAAAATTACTGATGCTGTTTACGGAAAGTTGCATTACGCCAACTGCCACCACTATCGCCGTCACCATGATGGCCACTTGGTTGGCCATGCCTACCGCAGTGATTACCGAATCCAAGGAGAACACGATGTCCAAAAGCATAATCTGGATGATCACATTGTTGAACTTTGTCTTGACATTGGCTTCGGCGTGGCCCTCTTTGCCTTCCAACTTGTCGTGGATTTCAAAGGTGCTCTTGCCAATGAGGAAGAGACCGCCACCAAGGAGAATAAGATCGCGGCCCGAAACGGATTGACCAAAGACGTTGATGAGTTCATAAGTCAGCCGCGAAATCCAGGCAATCGACAGTAACAAGGCGATACGCATGAACATCGCCAAACCCAAACCTATTCGACTGGCGCGGGCTTGCTGGTCTTTGGGTAATTTACTGGCCAGGATAGAAATAAAAACCAGATTGTCGATGCCCAGAACGATCTCAAGCGAGGTAAGGGTAAGTAGGGCGATCCAAATTTCCGGATCAAGGATCCAATCCATGTGACGGAGCTCCTTCGTGGAATCTAGAGGTTGATTATAACCACGCCCGTCAGTCGAGCAGCCTGGCAATCCAATCGAATACCCCCAAGAGGTAGGCGGCAGACAATGCCACCGTGGCCATCAGCAGCTGGCGTACCCACTCTGCGCCCCGTTTGACTGTCAGCCGGGCTGCCAGCCAGGCGCCCAGCATGTTTCCGCAACCAAGCAGAATGCCGATGCCCCAATTCACTTGATCATTTTGCGCGAACACAAATAGCGAAAATAAGGTGAAGATCAGGATAATGACTATCTTCACCGCGTTGGCGCGCACCAAGTCATAGCCCACAGAAAGCACCAAGGCCGCCAACAGGAAGATTCCCACACCGGCCTGGATGAAACCGCCATAAGCGCCGATAACAAACAGGGCCAGTATTTGGTTCAACGTAACCGGCCCGGATAATTTCAAAAACTTCCCCTCGAGCCAGCGCTGGGGCCGCAGCCAAATGACGAAGAGCATCATGACCATGACAACGCCTATGACGCGTTCCGTCATCTCTTCATCTAGGTTGACGGCAATCTGGGCGCCTAGATAGGCGCCAAAAATTGTCGGGATGCTTAAGATCAAAGCCCCGCGCAGGTCGAGGACTTTGCTGTGCTTATAGCTGAGACCGGCGACGATATTTTGCAATATGATGCCGATGCGGTTGGTACCATTGGCCACTGTAGCTGGCAGGCCGAGGAAAATCAGCACGGGAAGAGTGATCAGGGACCCGCTGCCGGCGACGGTGTTGATAATGCCAGCCAGGAAACCTGCCAAGACGGCCAGCAGGTAGAGATACCAGGCCATGGCCTACTGGCTTAGCAAACCCTGCAGCAGGTTCTGCAGGGTGCTGATGAAAACTTCCAAATCATTTAGTGACGACAAATCCGTTTCGGCCTGCATGCCTTTGCGAGCCAGTGACAACCGCGTCTCCAGGCTGTCAATGGTATCGTTGTATTCATTCCCCAATTCGAGGCTGAGCTGGTAGAGCGTGTTGCCGGTGTTCAATAGGGCTGCGGCGGCAGCCTCGTTGTCTCCCCGCGCCAATTCGAAGCGAGCGGTGTTGGCGTCCACCAGCAGGCTAAGGATAGAGCGCTGCGCCTTGAGCGTCTGCAGTTCCTCGATTTCAGTTTCCAGGGTAGCAACCTGCGGTTGGACTGTCGATAGCTCGCTTTGCAGGCGGGAGATCTCGGCGGCGCGAGGTCCCACTAGGGCAAACCAGGCCACGACTACAAGCATGACGAGAAGCAGCAGCCCGATGATAATGCGGCGCAGCCAGCGGCCCAGGGTCGATCGCAGGCTGCTCGGTTCCCATTCGGCATCAGCGTACATTTCTTTCTTCTTCAGTTCAGGATCTTCTTCGGTCATGGAGCCTCCACTTTGTGGTGCGTGCCCATTTTACATCAGTGGAAACTAGACCACGATATCGCCTCTTCGGCTAAAAGCTTTTCTAATTGTTACTAGCAGTCGCGCGGGCTGGGGTCAACCCTACTTGACAATAAATTACATGAATTGAGCTTTCTGCTATGCGCAATTAATAGCATACATGGCTGCTATGAGGGAAAAATTGTAGCCGTTGTTAAGCTGTTTATAGGAGGCCTAAGGAAGATAGCTCGTGTGAGTGGGGGAGGCCGCCATCTTTTGCTAATTTCCTTTGGATTCCGCAATCACTTCCTCATCTTCGTGCGTGTGAATTCGGTCAAAAAAGATCTTCCAAGGGTGGATGGCAATATCGATCTTCAGACTATATTGTTTTCGATAAGAACTATTATCGCAAGTATAGAAAGTGAGACTGTAATCCCGAAATTCAGGCATAAACCCTGCAATCTCTATAGAATTCTAATCAGCCTCGTAGTCAGAAAGGAATCGAAGATCATGCAAACAGTTGTCAGAGTCGGTCTTGGAGTTTTTCTGGGAATTTGGGCATTTGTGATCTCCATATTACTGGCTGGAAAGCTATTCGGCACTGCCTTACTTGGACTACTGTTTTAGTTGGAATAGTTTCGCCTTGCAAAGTTCTATGTGTCGGAACTGATGAAATTGCTATAGTGGAGCACTTAATGGCAAATCCGTATTTCGGAGGCTTTGATCTTGGCAAAATCTCGCTCCCGATCGACTCTTTTGCCGGCTGCAATCTTACTGTTGTCCGCATGCAACCCGGCAGCCACGACGCCTATACCAATTGACACTGAGCTCCTTGCACCTACTGAAACCAGCATAGAAACTGGCAAAGATGCCTCCATGGATGGTGCCATCGATGCCTGCTCCCTGGTTACGCAGGCCAAAGCCGAAAGCCTCCTGGAAAAGTCCACGGGGCCCGGGGTGCCTGAAATAACTCCGCCTTTCTTTTCGTGCTCGTACGAGACCTCAGACTTCGACATCGTACGGGTTGTAGTTGTAGTATATGAAGACGCCAGCCAGGCCATGGCTGCCTATGAGATGGCCATCGAGATCAACGGCTACGCTGAGCTTAGCGATTTGGAAGTGCGTGCCTATAACGCCCAACCCATTTCGATGTGAATGTCCTTTCAGGCAATGTCAAAATCAGCATAGATATTTCTGGTGCCACTGACGAAAATACCCAGCTGCAGAAGGCGATTGCGTTAGCCCAACAAGCTTTGAGTCGATTACCGTAGGAATAGCTTATTCCTACGAATAAGAGTAGGATTATTAACACTCTTTTTGCTTGCGATAAATATAGCAGCGCCCTATAATCGCAAGCATGGAATCATCGTCCTCGATCACAATCCAGCAAGCAATAGCGCAATACATTGACAGTGTGACGTTGGCGCGGTCAGAGAATACCGCCCTCACCTACCGCAAGGCCTTGTCGGCCTTCGCCGAAACGCTGAAGGATAAAGGAATTGACCCTACAGAGAGGACGCTAAGCGCCCTGAGCGAGGACGCAGTTGCCTGGTTCGCCACATCGATGAAGAATCGCTCGCCTGCCACCGAACGGCTGCGCCTGACGGCTGTGGCGGGGTTTTACGAGTTTCTGGCGGCTGAAAAGCTGGCAGAGCCAAACCTGCCAAGAGTGCGCCTCCTGATTCGGCAGCGGGGGCGCCGCCCCGGTCCGCGGCTTCCGCAGTTCCCGCGGGACGCCATCGAGCAGATGATTGAATATGCCAAGGCGCTAAAATTCGTTCCTGCGGAAAATGAAGTTGTTCAATTGCGCAACCTGCGTGATCGTGCCTTCATTATCGTGCTCGGGGATACCGGTCTGCGAGTCCACGAGGCCTGCGGGTTGCGCCGCGGGGATCTGGATTGGAACGAGGGCAAGGCTGTGATCATTGGCAAAGGCAACCGCCAAGCAGTGGTGCGATTTTCCAAACGTTCGCTAAGTGCGCTCAAGGACTACCTGAACGCGCGGTCCGCAGCTGACGGCGCATCTGGGAAGCCGCTGGCCTCCCTGCCCATTTTTGCCCGCCACGACAAGGGGTCCGGCAAGCACGTTAAACCGATGACGCCGACTTCCGGGCGCAATAGCATTGCTCATAGAGTCCGTGAGGCGCTTGGCGACGCAGCCATTGGAACCATCACCCCCCACTCCTTCCGGCACTATTTCGTTACAACTGTGCTGCGTGGCTCAGGAGGAAACCTCAAGCTGGCTCAGGAACTCGCCAGGCATCGCAACATCCAGGTGACGCAGCGCTACGCTCACTTAAGTGACGATGAATTGGATCGAGGTTATTACAAGGTCTTCGAGTAGTCTGGAGGTTTGTTGTTTTGAGGGCTGGATTTTCTTGTGGTTAGGGTAGTTGTAATGACTATGCGCATTAACATTCGTTCTGTATAATCTAGGGGAAAATAAATTAATGTCCCGGGAATTATTTCTTATTGCAGCACTGATCCTCGTAAACGGTTTTTTTGCGGCCGTTGAGATGGCTCTGGTTATGTCCCGGCGACATCGCCTGCACAATCTTCTCAAGCAAGGCAAGAAATCGGCTCAGGCAGTATTACAGGTCAAGGAACGACCGGGGAATTACCTGGCAACCGTCCAAGTCGGCATCACATTAGTCAGCACATTAACTTCCGCCTTCGGCGGGATCACCGCTGGACCCTTCCTGGCCGACTGGCTGCGCCAGTTCCCAGTTCTCGCTCCCTACGCAGACCAACTGGCTTTGTTGATGATCGTGATCACCATCACGTACCTCTCGCTGGTGTTCGGTGAACTGGTGCCTAAGCAATTAGCTATGCGTAACCCGGAGAGGCTGTCCATCGCCCTGGTACGCCCCATTCAATGGCTTGGCAGGATCGCCGCATTACCCATTCGTTTCCTTTCGTTCTCGACTGATTTGATTATCGGGCTCATCGGTCCTGCTGCCAGCCGCGGACCCTCGACGAGTTCCGAGGAGATTGAGTTGCTGGTGCAGCAAGGAACTGCGGAGGGGATTTTCCAGATCAGCGAAGGCGCTTTTGTGAGCGGGGTCTTCGAATTTGGCGACCGCAAAGCTCATGATGTGATGACCTCTCGCACAGAGATGGTTGCGCTGGACGCGGCGCTCAACCCTAAGGATGCCCTGACGGCAGCGGCAAAATCCAATCTCTCACGGTTTCCTATCTTTGAAAATGATCTGGACAACATCATTGGCTATGTGCATTTGAAAGACCTGATTTGGGCCGAGGAGAATGCCAGCCTAAAAGAGATTGCCCGACAGATTCTTTTCATCCCAGAATCAGCGCCGCTGCCCGATATATATCGTCAACTTACCCAGCAACGCGTACACCAGGCTATCGTGTTGGACGAGCATGGTGGCACCGCGGGGCTGCTGACCTTAGAGGATGTGCTCGAGGTGATCGTTGGCGAGATCGACGACGAATATCATCTCAGCCAAGCCGAGCTGCGCCAGTTGGGAGAGAAGACCTGGCTGGCTGCCGGCAACATCCCCCTTACTCAGTTAGCCGAATCCATTGGCGCAAACCTGCGACCTACCGCAGATTACAGCACCTGCGCGGGATTGATCCTCGCAAAGCTTGGTCACATCCCTGTAGTGGGAGAAACCTTTTCCCATAACGGGATTTCGTTTACAGTGCGCGCCATGGATAACTTGCGCATTGACCGAGTGCTGGTACAAAAGATCAACTAAAGTCCTGCTGCTTGACAGCCCATACTCGTAATGATAGTATCGTTTTATCATCCCTCATAAATACTTAATTTTATTCAACGGAACCCGGCAGCTTAACAACTCACCGCATTTGCAGGTTTGGCCTAACTTTGTTTGATCCGCCCTGATTTGTTCAGGGTATTCAAAAGAATACATCGAGGAGGTGACCGGAGATAGAAAGGTAGTATTTTCGCATGAATTAACTCATACTAAGGAGAGATGCAAAATGCCACGAAAGAACAAACTCTGGTTAACTGTAAGCTTTTTCACACTCCTGGCTCTTGTCTTGGCTGCCTGCGGCCCTGCTGCTGAGGACCTCTCAGGGCAAACTGTTACCATTTTCACGGCCGCGGAAGGCGAACAAGTAACGGCGTTCCAATCCGACTTCGATGACTTCACCGCCGAAACTGGCATCGAAGTAGTTATCGAGGCTTCCCCTGATTTTGAAACAGTTGCCTTGGTGCGCGCCGAAGCCGGTGACCCGTATGACATCTACAATTTCCCCCAGCCTGGTTTGATGGCTGACTTCGCCCGCTCGGGCTACCTCGTCGACCTAGGCCAGTTCCTTACCCAGGACTATATGCTAACCAAGTACACGCAATCCTGGATCGATCTAGGAACCGTGGATGGCGTACTTTCGGGTGTCTGGCACAACGCAGATGTCAAGAGTTTGGTTTGGTATGCCAAGCCAGCTTTCGATGCCGCCGGATACACGATCCCTGAAACATGGGACGACTTGCTTGCCCTTTCGGATCAGATCGTGGCCGATGGCGGCGTTCCCTGGTGTATCGGCTTCGAGAGCGGTGGCGCCACTGGTTGGCCTGGCACCGACTGGGTCGAGGACATCATGCTGCGCACCACTACCCCGGAGAATTACGACGCCTGGGTGGCTGGAACTCTGAAGTTCGATTCCCCCGAAGTCCGCAATGCCTTTGAAACCGCCAGCAATATCTGGTTCAACCCGGATTACGTTTATGGCGGAACCACAGGCATCCTCACTACAAACTTCGGTGACACGCCGTTGAATCTGCTCGGCGACCCGCCAGCGTGCTATATGATGCGCCAGGCCAGCTTTATCGCCGGCTTTTTCCCTGAGGGCACCGAAATCGGAACAGATGTAGGCTACTTCTATCTGCCTCCAATTGACGAGGCCTACGGGAAACCGGTGTTGGGCTCCGGCTCCCTGTTGAGCATGGGCAATGACAGGCCTGCGGTTCGCAAGGTGATGGAATTCCTCACCACCGGCGCATCAGCTCGTGCCGAAGTCGAACTGGGCATCCTGATCTCGCCGCACCTCGACGCAGACCTCGCCTGGTATCCGAACGACGTGATCCGCGGCTTTGCCGAGATCCTGGCTAATGCCGACACCTTCCGCTTTGACGGTTCCGACCTGATGCCTGGCGCCGTTGGCGCTGGCAGCTTCTGGACCGGCATCGTGGATTACGTGGGCGGTGCTGACCTGACCACCGTATTGCAAGGCATCGACGCGAGCTGGCCGACAGAGTAAGCGTGTCGCTTTTTCGTAAGATGTAGCAGACGCACTTTCCAAAGAAGCAGGGCAGCTTCAACAGCTGCCCTGCTTTCTCGTTTTATAATCTGCGTTCCAGAAACCTGGTAGTCAAAGGGTTGACGATGGCACAAAAAAATCTCGGCCGAAGGTTCACGGACTCCTTGCTAACCGGACCATTGCGAATTGCAGTTTCCTTCATAGTCCCGGTGATCACATTTTTTGCATTGCGCTGGAGCTTTATCTACATGCGCGAGGCAGACGCCAACAAACTGCTGGTCGGCTTGGTGGCATTGATCGTCGGCGTCTTCGGCGTCTGGGCCCTCTTCATCATCACGGACACTTTGGTTTCGCGCCTGCCGGAGCGGATTCGCGAACGCATTCGTCCGTTTGTGTTCGTCGGCCCCGCAGTTGTGGTCTTGACTGCTTACCTTGTGTACCCCACCTTCAACACGATTTGGTTAAGCCTCCACAGCGGACGAGGTGATGCCTGGGCGAACGTAACCAGCCCATTTGGATTGCCACTGGATAATTATTTTTACATATTCACTGACCCGTCCATGCTAATCACTCTTCGCAACAACGTCTTCTGGTTGGTTGGCGTGACAGGGGTGACCGTTTCGCTTGGCTTGGTGATCGCAGTGATGGTGGACCGCATCCGTTTTGAATCCGTCGCCAAATCTGTCATCTTCCTCCCCATGGCGATCTCGGCCGTAGGCGCCAGCGTGATATGGAAATTCATTTACAACTTCAAGGCCGCAGGCACTCCGCAAAACGGTTTGCTCAATGCCATTTGGGTGGCATTCGGCAACGATCCTGTGGGCTGGCTGGTAGAGAAACCCTGGAATAATTTTTTCCTCATCGTTATTTTAATTTGGCTGCTCACTGGTTTCGCCATGGTGGTGCTGTCAGCGGCAGTCAAAGGCGTGCCGGGTGAATTGTTGGAGGCGGCGCGCATCGACGGCGCAACCGAGATCCGTATCTTCTTCGGAGTCATCGTTCCTTACATCCAGGGGACCATCATCACCATCACAACGACAATCGTCATCATGGTGCTGAAGGTGTTTGATATCGTTTTCGTAATGACCAATGGGCAGTTCGAGACTCAGGTGATCGCCAACCGCATGTACACCGAGATGTTCACCTTTCGAGACTTTGGACGCGGCAGTGCCCTCGCCGTCTTGCTTTTGGTAGCCGTGCTGCCCATCATGATCAGCAATATTCGCAACCTGCAAAAGGCTAAGAATTGATATGAGCGTACTAGCTGAAACTCAGCCCAAAACACCGCGATCAAGATTTTCGAAGGCGCTTTCGCGTTGGGTTACCGGCCTGCCGTTACGCCTGGTGATCATCATCATCGCTTTTATTTGGACTCTGCCGACAATCGGCTTGCTGATCAGTTCCTTCCGTACACCGGCAGATATACAAAGCTCCGGTTGGTGGACGGCTTTGTTGCATCCATTCCAAGCCGCGCAGTGGACCATTCAAAATTACGCCACCGTATTCACCGAAGGCGATATGGGCACCGCCTTCCTCAACAGCTTCTTAGTAACCGTGCCCTCGGTGGTGATTCCCATCACAATAGCTGCATTTGCAGCCTACGCGTTCGCTTGGCTGCAATTCCCCGGGCGCAGCTTCCTCTTTGCACTTGTGATTGGTTTGATGGTCGTGCCTTTGCAAATGTCGCTGATCCCTATGCTGCGCGTGTACACCATGCTGGACTTGAACGGCACCTTCCTGGGTGTCTGGTTGGCACACACAGGCTTCGGCTTACCACTGGCAGTCTACCTATTACACGGATACATATCTTCGCTCCCCAAGGAGATTATCGAATCCGCCCAAATCGACGGGGCGTCTCCGATGACAACCTTCACCAGTCTCGTGCTGCCGCTGTCAGTTCCAGCCATCGCTTCGTTCGCGATCTTCCAGTTCTTGTGGGTGTGGAACGACCTGCTGGTGGCCCTCGTATTCCTGGGCACCAGCCGCGACACCGCAGTGGTGACCGCCAACCTGGCACGGCTGATCGGCGACCGCGGACAAGATTGGCATATCCTCACGGCGGGCGCGTTCGTCACCATGATCGTTCCATTGATTATCTTCTTCTCGTTGCAGCGCTACTTTGTGCGCGGCCTAACAGCCGGTTCGGTGAAAGGATAATGCTCAGGCAACAATAAACAAAGACGATAGACCTGGTGTGTCCGCGTTTTTCGTTTAAACTTGGCAGCCAGGTCTTCTTTTTATTATGGACCGCACTCCTCTCTGGTATAAAGACGCCATCTTCTATGAACTCTACGTGCGCGCCTTCCGCGACAGCAATGGCGATGGACACGGTGATCTAAAAGGCGTTATCGAAAAACTGGACTATCTGCAGGACTTGGGGGTCAACTGCGTTTGGCTGCTGCCCATCTTCCCTTCCCCACTCTTGGACGACGGCTATGACGTTGCCGACTTTGCAGGCATCCACCCGGATTATGGAACGCTGGATGATTTCAAAGAACTGATCAAACAGGCCCATAAGCGCAATATCCGCATCATTACGGATTTTGTCGTGAACCACACTTCGGCCGACCATCCCTGGTTCCAGGCTGCCCGCAACGACCGCAATTCGCCTTTTCGTGATTTCTTCGTGTGGAGCGATACCCCGGAAAGGTTCCCGGGAGCCCGCATCATCTTCGTGGATACTGAGAAGTCAAACTGGACCTGGGATGAGAAAGCCGGGCAATACTATTGGCACCGATTCTACTCATCCCAACCGGATCTGAATTACGACAACCCCGCTGTTCAAAGCGAAATCCTGGAAGCCATGAAATTCTGGATGGACATGGGCATCGATGGTTTCCGCGTGGACGCCATTCCATATCTGTTCGAGCGGGATGGCACCAACTGCGAAAATTTGCCAGAGACGCACGCCTTTCTCAAGAAAATGCGCAAGTATGTAGACGAGCATTTCCCCAACGCGGTTTTGCTTTCAGAGGCCAATCAATGGCCGGAGGACGTACGCGAGTACTTCGGTGACGGTGACGAGATGCACATGGCCTTCCATTTCCCTGTGATGCCGCGCATCTTCATGTCCCTGCGCCGCGAATCCAGCAATCCGCTGCGGCGCATCCTCCAACGCACGCCGCCTATTCCCGACAACTGCCAGTGGTGCACGTTTTTAAGAAATCACGATGAACTCACCCTGGAGATGGTCACCGAAAGTGACCGGCGCTGGATGTGGAGCCAGTTCGCCCCCGACCCGCGCATGCGCCTGAACCTGGGTATCCGCCGCCGGTTGGCGCCGCTGCTGGATAACGATTTCGCCAAAATTGTACTGGCTAATTCGCTACTCTTCACTCTGCCCGGCTCCCCCATCGTCTACTATGGCGACGAGATCGGTATGGGCGACAACATTTGGCTCAACGACCGTGACGGGGTGCGCACACCGATGCAATGGAATAAAGGCAAGAACGCGGGATTCACCGATGCAGATAAGACGTTCAATCCCGTCATCGACACGTCCCCTTATGATCCCGCCCACGTAAACGTGGCAGACCAAATGGCGGATCTCGCCTCGCTATACTACCTGACCAAAAATATGATCGCCGTGCGCAAGGTGCACCGCGCCTTTGGCTGGGGCGACTTCAAATGGGCGGAGCCGAGCAAGCCCAAAGAGATCGCCGCCTACTATCGCAGTTTTCAGAGCGAGACACTGCTGATCGTGAACAACCTGACCTCCCGAAAACAAACGGTGGACATCAAACTCGCTGAGGAACAATTATTTTTCCCTCCTCCGGATTTATTTACCGGCCGCGCCACCGGCGAATTGCTGGACGGTTCAATCCGACTTGAGTTGCCAGAGAATGGTTATCTCTGGCTGAAGCTGAGTTAGCCACCGGGAAACGGGGCCACAAGAAATAATTATCTCCGTAACTCAGTGCGACTTTAGAAAATAAAACCAAATGCCTCTAATCCTGTCATTTCGAACGAGAGGTTTCTGCGCCTTATTTTTGGCGCACCCGAGTGAGAAATCCCTTTGCGAACGGGATTCCTGAATCCAAAAGGGCTTCCTCGTTGGGCATCATCGCTAAAGGCGATACCAGGCGCCTTGCTTGGATGGCAAATTAATCTACTTACTCTTTCTCTTTTGAAACCAGCAACGCCGGAATCTTCTCGGCAACATCCCTCAAGGTCTTTCGGTACTGATCCATCACCTCTTCATCGGTTCCCCTGGCCTTCGCCGGGTCCGGAAAGCTGAGATGTGTCTTCCTGCCGCGCCCCAGCCAGACCGGGCAGTTCTCCGCAGCATCATCGCACACGGTAACCACCAAATCGAAGTTATCGTTGATGAACCCATCGACGTGTTTGGCTTCCCCAGAATGCCGGATGCCGACCTCGGCCAGCGCTTGAATCGTTTTGGGATTGACCTGCGCCGCCGGCTCGACCCCCGCACTGAAGGCCTGCCAGCGGTCGCCCATGCGAGCGTTCACTACCGCCTCGGCCATCTGTGACCGGCAGGAATTTCCCGTGCACAAGAACAGTACCCGTCTTCGTTCCGCCATTATCCGAACCTACCCGTGATGTAATCCTCAGTGATTTTCTTCTCGGGGCGGGTGAACATGTGCTTGGTCTCGCCGTATTCCATCAGCGTGCCCGCCCGCTTGCCGTCTTCTGAGAGCGAAAAGAACGCGGTGAAATCGGAGACGCGGGCCGCTTGTTGCATATTGTGGGTGACGATGATGATGGTGTAATCCTTAGCCAGGTCGTGCATCAGCTCTTCGATGCGCAGCGTTGCGATCGGATCCAGCGCCGAACAGGGCTCGTCCATCAGGATGATGTCCGGCTTGACTGCAATGGCGCGGGCAATGCAGAGACGTTGCTGCTGGCCGCCGGAAAGCGAGGTGCCGCTTTGATCTAACTTGTCGTGCACTTCGTCCCACAGCGCCGCGCTCTTTAGAGTCGATTCGACCAATTCGTCCATGTCGCCCTTGAAGCCGTTGATGCGCGCCCCCCAGGCGACATTTTCATAGATTGATTTAGGAAAAGGATTCGGCTTCTGGAACACCATACCGATGCGGCGGCGCACCTCGACAGGGTCGACGTCCAGTTCGTAAATATTTCGGCCGCCGAAGACGACTTTACCTTCGGTGTGCACAGATGGAATCAGTTCGCAAAGGGATTTCAAGGCGCGCAACACGGTAGATTTCCCACAACCCGAAGGGCCTATGATGGCGGTAATGCGGCGGGGTTCGATGCCGAGGTCCACTTCGCGCACGGCACGAAATTCGCCGTAATAAACGCTAAGCTTATCTGCCTTGATGGCGTAATTCCCGTTGGAACTGTTTGCCATTCCTAGAGTCTCCTGCTGTACTTATTTCGCAGCACAATGGCTGTCGCATTCAATGCCAGCAGCAAGACCAGCAAAACCAGGCTGGCCGCGGCAGCAATATTATGAAACGCCCCCTGTGGGCGCACAGTCCATTGATAGATCTGCGCGGGAAGCGTTGTGAACTTGGAGAAAGGTCCGTCCGGATCCACTTGGATAAAAGTGGACGCGCCTATCACCACCAACGGCGCCGTCTCGCCAATGGCGCGGGACACGGCCAGGATACTGCCGGTGAGAATACCGGCTATCGAGTTGGGTAGCACGTGGGCCCACACCGTTTCCCAGCGCGAGGCGCCCAGGCCCAAACCGGCCTCGCGCAACGAGTTTGGCACAGCCTTGATGGCTTCCTGCGCGTTGATGATGATCAAGGGCAAGACCAGCACGCCCAGGGTGAGACCCGCAGACAGGATGGTGCGTCCATTTGCCGTAGACGAGTCCGCGGCGCCGAAGGCGACGCCGCTGGTGAACGCGCCGAAGGCGCGTACGAAGATAGCCAGACCGAGGATGCCGTAAATGATGGATGGAACACCCGCCAGGTTGTTGATATTGGTTTGGATGATGCGATTGAGGAAATTATCGCGGGCGTATTCCTGCAAGTAAACAGCCGCAGCGACTCCGACCGGCAGAGAAAAGAAAATGGCGATAGAGATTGTCCAAAGCGATCCAAGGATGGCAGTACGCACCCCTGCGATTTCCGGGTGACTGGATTGCTGCGAGCGCACGAAATCCCAGTTGACCCAGCTTAGGAACTGCAGTTCGGCGTCAGGATATTGCTCGTTCATAAGGACAAGGATTTGGTCTTTCTTGGTCAATGAATCGTATAGATTCCAACTTTCTTCCACTTCGGGAGCGATGACGTGTTCCTGGATGAGATCGTAGATGTTGGCCGCGTCCCTTTCGGCGATTGGTTGATCATGCTCGAAACGGGCGAACAAACCGGCGGATACATTTGCCTGCAGAATAGTTGCCAATTGCGACTTGGTGAGGGATTCAAGCGGAATGCCGTTCACCGCCAGGCTTTCCGGATCGACCTCGTTTTGCACGGCTGAGTAACCGAATGAATTCTTGATGATGGTAAGCAAAAGGACGACCAGGACAATAACTCCAATCAATGTGGCAAGTTGAAATACACTGAGCACGACGCGGCCCCGCGCATGGCGGCGAGCCAACTGCTGCTCGCTTTCGACAAAGTCCCCACGCTTTCGCAGGATACTCATTCGTAGATCTCCCGGAAGCGCCGAACAATGCGCTGGCTGATCACATTGAGGATTAGAGTCATAACGAAGAGCATCAGGCCTACGGCAAAGATGCTGTTGTAATCCACTGAGTTGTAGCTCATGTCGCCGCCACTGATGCGTACGATGTGCCCTGTCATCGTCTCGGCGGCCTCGAAGGGGTTGAAGGTGAAGTTGGGTCCCGCCCCCGACGCAATGGCTACCACCATCGTCTCGCCGATGGCGCGTGAGGCCGCCAAAATGATCGCCGCGGCGATCCCGGAGAAAGCCGCGGGCACCACTACGCGCAATGCGGTCTCCAGCCGTGTGGCGCCCAGCGCATACGAAGCCTCTCGTAAGGAGCGCGGAACGGCGCTGAGCGCATCCTCACTGACGGTGCTCACGAAAGGCAATATCAGAATGCCGATCACAATACCCGCCGAGGCCATGTTGTAAATATTTACCGTATCGGCGCCGAAGATCGAACGCAATAAAGGAGTCATGAAGGTTAATGCAAAGAAGCCATAGACCACTGTCGGCACACCGGCAAGGATTTCCAGGATCGGTTTTAAGGTATTGTGGGCGCGCGGAGAAGCGTACTCGCTTAGATAAACCGCGGTAGCCAGGCCTAAGGGAACCGCGACTACGATGGCGACTCCAGAGACGATCAGTGTGGCAGTCAAAAGCGGCAGAATGCCGAACTTCCCATTATGCGGCGCCCACTCGGTGCCGGTAATGAATTCCAGCAGGTTGGGGCGCAGTTCAGCCTCCAGAGTCAGACCGGCGCGATGTGCAGCAGGCTGGCTATCGTCGAAGCCGCGCTGCACGGTAAGCGAGGTTCCATCGATAGCATCGATGTGGATGATTTCACCTTCGATACGGTAGTTCATGTCCGTTTGAAGCGGTGTGCCTGAAGCTTCTACTTCGAATACCGTTTGTTCAGGGTTGATGTCTGCAGCCAGGGGTTTATTCGTTGAAGACCACTGGCGATTACGAAAAAACAAAAATGATTCCTTCCCGAGTTCGTAAACAATGCCAAAGGTGATAAAGATGGAGAGAAAACCACACAGGAATAGAAAACCGTTAATGGTCAATTCACGCAAGCGAGGACGCCTGCGTAAATCAGGCATTTGCTGAACCGGGACTTTTGCGTTTGGGTCTGATTGACTGGCCACAATTGGTGCGTTCAAGGAAGGTTTGCGAACGGTCAGTCGCAGGTAGGTCTTGTTCATTATAACTGCGTCTACATTGCAGACATTGGGGCGGCCAGAGCAAACTGGCCGCCCCAATGCAAGACCTCGCGTTCGCTAGCAGGAGCAATTACATTGGGTTTGCCATGCCAAGGGCGTTGTAGAAATTCTCCCAGTTGGTGTCGAATGCGGCTTGGCTGGCTGGGAAGTAACCCACATCCAGGATCTCCTCATTCACGAAGCTAAGGTAAAAGTGGATGAAGGCGGCCACCTGGGGCTTCTCGTTCATGATAGTGGCATCCGAGTAGATGAACAGCGGGCGGGCGAGCGGGTAGCTGCCGTCTTCTGCAGTGGTCTCCGTCGGTTCCACGCCGTCGATATTCAAGATCTTCAAAGTGCCTGCATTTTCCTGATAGTAGGCATAGCCGAAGTAGCCGATGGCATAGGGGCTGCCCAACACCCCTTGCACCAGCACGTTGTCATCCTCGCTGTACTGGGTGTTGACCGAATTTTGAAGGAGGGTGGCATCGTCACCGAGCACTTCTTCGACAAAGTAATCATAGGTTCCGGAGTCAGTCCCTGGGCTATAGCGCTGGATAGGCTCGTTTGGCCAGGAAGGATCCACGTCGGACCAGTCCACCGCGGTGGAAAAGATTAGGGCCAGTTGCTCCATAGTAATGTCGGTTAGGAAGTCATTTTCGTTGCTAACGACGATAGCCAAAGCATCCGTTCCCACGCGGAATTCAATTGGGGTGCGACCGATGGACTCGCACGAAGCAATTTCGTCCTCATGGATGGCCCGGCTCGCATTGGCAATGTCGGTCTTGCCAGCCACGCAGAAGCGTTCCAGGCCCGCGCCGGAGCCGATGCTGTCGACCGTGATGTTGCCACTAAAGCCCTCGTCGCGGAAGCGCTCGGACATGCGCTCCGACAACGGGAACACGGTGGAGCTGCCGGCGGTGATGATGTCGCCGGTGACGTTTAGCGGGCTGAACTGTCCGGCTGGATCTTCAGGTGCGATGGTTGGCGTTTCGCCGTTTCCTGTCGACTCAGCGGGAGCCGAGGTGGGTTCTGCCTCGGGAGCGCAGGCTGCCAGCAGGACGCTCGCAACAACGAGCAGGGCCAGCAGGGTTTGAATCTTTCGATTCATGGTTGTGATTCCTCCTGAGGGGAATAAAAATGGATTCTACACATCTTGGGTAAATGCTAGCACGCAGTGTTTAAGGGGCGGAAATGAGATTGTTATGGAACTGTTAACGAAGGGACCAACTGGTGACAGTGTTTGCAATCACCTGAATCCAGTAAAAAAGATTCATTGGGTTTCCCTAAATCACACGAAATCCAAGAGTACAGCTATTAGCTGGCTGTCGCCAATTCAGCATCGGCCAACCAACTGCTCACCTCAGCCGGGCTGGGGAAGCGACCAGAGCTGACTACTTTTTCGTCTACCACCAGGCAAGGTGTCGAGAGAATGGCGTATTCCATGATCTCGGCATAATCGGTTACCTTCACGATTTCCGCTTGCACTCCAGTTATATCAATCGCCTGGCGGGCAACCGCCTCCAACTTTTTGCAATTTGGGCAACCGGGGCCCAAGACTTTGATCGTCAACATGGCTTTCACCTCTCTTTCGCTGGCCCGCAATTAGGGCATTCACAATTGGAAACATTCTTCTTGTTTAGTCTGCCAGTGAGTTCGACTTTGGTCAATCCAATAATGTCAGCCGCGCACCGGATCAAACCCTGCAACTCCCGATCTTTTAACTGGTAGAAGACCTATTTGCCTTCGCGTCTCGCAGTAAGTATCCCTGCCTCCCGCAAGCTCATCAGATGCTGAGAGATATAGGCCTGGCGTTTGCCCAATAGGTGTTTCAGGTGGCAAACACAGGCTCCCGATTCGCCAGAGCCAGTAGTAGTCGAACGCGGAACGGATCCCCTATTGCTTTAAATAATTGGCTGATTTCGTTGCTGGGTGCGATAGCTAACATATTCAAATCCGCGAATATGTTAGCGGTGCCCCCCTATAGGGCCATTTGCCTTTTACCAGGGGTGAAAAATCGCCTGACAACTAAGTCGCGCCTGGGATCGTGAAATAAAATCGGCTGCCTTTGCCTTCTCGGCTCTCCACCCCAATTCGGCCGCCATGCGCCTCGACAAGG
>JAMCZK010000008.1:26186-41398 GCA_023485685.1 Chloroflexota bacterium
TTGGCGATTGCCAGCCCCAGGCCGGTACCACTCTTGTTCCTTGCGGGGTCCGTCTTGTAGAAGCGCTCGAAGATGCGGTCGATGTTTTCTTGGGCGATGCCGACGCCGGTATCGCGCACCGAGAATTCCACTGCCCCACCGGTGCGTTTTGCGCTGGTCTGGATACTGCCCCCACGCGGCGTGAATTTCACTGCGTTATGAATCAGGTTGACCAGGACTTGCTCCAGCCTTGGCGAATCCGCTTGGATCCGCGGCAGTCCCGATTCGCAATCGACTGAGAGGGTCAGGCCCGCCCGTTCAGCTTGCAATCTCAGGCGCTCTGCGCTCCGTTTAAGGATGTCGCACGGATCGCTTGGCGCCCGTTGCAGCGGCACCTGTTGGGACTCGATGCGCGCTAGTTCCAGCAATTCAGCCACCAACTCGGTAAGCGCGTCCACCTCTGTCTCGATGTGGCCAAGGAAGCGCCGCGCCGTCTCCGACTCATCCAGGGCGCCTGCCCGTAGGCTTTCGGTGAGCGCCTTCAGCGAAGCCAGCGGAGTGCGCAGTTCGTGCGACACATTGCTAACGAAATCCTTGCGCACCGTTTCCAGGCGCCTGAGCTCGGTAACATCTTCGAACAGGAGCAGGGCCTGGCCTTTCGTCGATTCATCGCTGGGGTAAACGGTGGCTCGCAGGAAGCGCCTGCTTTGCGGCACTTCTGCCGTCAGCGATTCTGGCGTGTTGCGCTGTTGGGCGCGTTTCCATAGATCTACAAATCGATAGTGGCGTAATAACGATGGCAAGCTGGCCGCTCGCATCTCATCTTCGCTCAATGCGAGCAAATCCTTCATAATCTGGTTTTTCAACAAGACTTCACCCTCTGGATCAACCAGCACAACGCCAACCACAAGCCGATCCAGTAAGACCTGTAAACGACTTGAATCGGGATCTGCGTTTTGTCGCCTGGCTTTCATCTCGTTTTCCAAAGAGCGGAGCCGACGGGAGATAGTTCGACCACCAAGCGCGGCAATGTAAATTGCCACGGCAAATGAGGTAAAGAAAAGGAAGGTAAAGCCCCAATTCAGAACCGATAAAGCGGAAGCTTGAGTTGCGGGCAACCTGAGCAATAAGTAGATGGCTCCGATCACAATCCCCTGGATTACTAAGACAGCCAAAAAGCGCCTGGGGTTAAAGCCGGAGGTCGGCGCCATGCAATTCCACTAACCTTCGAAGCGGTAGCCTACCCCGCGCACAGTGATGATGCGGGTAGGTTGCTCCGCATCCTGCTCGATCTTAGAACGCAGCCAACGCACGTGCACGTCCACCGTGCGGCTGCCCCCGGAGAATTCCCAGCCCCAGACCTGTTCGAGCAGTTGCTCCCGCGAGAAAACCTGCCCGGGGTTCTGCAGGAAAAATAAGAGCAGGTCATACTCCTTGGGTTTCAGTTCAAGGACTTTGCCGCCCAGGTAAGCTTCATGGCGGATTGGATCGATTTCCAGGTTGCCGCTGGCAAGCCGCTTTTCACTATGCGTGCCCTTTGGCCCGGCCGGTTCCTTCGCCAGCCGCACGCGTCGCAGCATGGCTTTGACCCGAGCTATAAGCTCGCGCATGGAAAAAGGTTTAGTCAGGTAGTCGTCAGCGCCAAGCTCCAGCCCCAGTACGCGGTCGATCTCGTCATCCCGGGCGGTGAGCATGAGAATGGGAACATTGCTTTCTTTGCGTAGAGTACGGGTGACGTCGTAGCCATCCAGTTCGGGGAGCATCAGGTCCAGGACGACCAGATCCGGCTCGGAGGTACGCGCCGCTTCCAGCGCGGCTACGCCATCGCCGACGGCCTTGACCTCGTAGCCCTCGCGTCCCAGGTTGTAACCCAGCGCATCGCGGATCGCTGGATCGTCTTCCACGACTAGAATTTTTTCCTTCATAACTTTGAAATCATCATACTGCAAGTACTTATTGGTGAACAAGTCAGCTTCTGGTACCCGAAAAGGAACTGGCTATGCGCATTGACTTTTAGCGATTCTCTGATCGCAATTTTCTCCAAGCGCCGACCCAGGGTGAGCCGAACCGATGCTTCTGAGACACTTCGACATTCTTCAGTTTTGCACCTAACGTAGCTGCACTCTGCGCAATTGCCCCAAGGTCCTCTTCCAGTACAGCCTTCTCCATCTGTCTTGCCAGAGGTTCCATCCAGTCCCAGTCCATCCGAAACCGGTCAGCTTTCAGCCAGTAGCCGCGTTTTTCCCAGGGCACTACGCTGCGTTCCACCGTTTCCGCCGCTGCCTCAAGGGCTGCTGCCAAAAAGGCCGCCAGGTCGCGGCTCTCATCGTTAAATGCGCTCTGCTTGCCCAGCTCGCGCAATGCCAAGACCATTGCTTTCATCAAGCGGTTGCGCTCAGCGGCTAGATTTTCTGTATGGATGACTCGTCCCAATGCTGTACCTCGCGACGCGCATTATACAAGGCAAAGCGCAAGTGAAAATTACCTAGTGATTCGTGCCAGGGTTTCCTGTTCACGAGTCACAGCTCACTGATCACCCGGATTAGGCCTATTTGCTATAATCCCTGCCGCGGGGAAGTGCTGGAACTGGCAGACAGGCATGACTTAGGATCATGTGCCGCAAGGCGTGAGGGTTCGACTCCCTCCTTCCCCATCTTAGATGACAGTCGACAATTACTAATTCCCAATCCATTCTCCAATCTCCATTCTCTAATCTCCATTCTCCAATCTCCAATCTCCAATCTCCAATAACCAACAAACATAATGTTTATATTCCTCTGATACGTCCGTTTTTATCGCTATGCTATAATCCGCGGGTTCGTTTCCTCAAAACGCGCGTTTTCCCTTAAGGAAGTTATTTTGAAGATTAGTCAGAAAGCTCTGGACGACCATCAAATCCAATTCTCGGTGGAAGTCGAAGCACAAACCTTGGAGAGTGGATTGGGAATTAGTAATCGCAAGATCGCCCAGCGCGTCAAAATTCCTGGCTTCCGTCCCGGGAAAGCGCCCTACAACGTCATCGAGAAACAGGTCGGCGCACAGGCCATCAAAGACGAAGCCCTTGACATTGTGCTAGACGATATGTATCCGCGCGTGATCGAGGAGGCCGGCATCAAGCCTTATGGTCCGGGCACCCTCGAAAAGGTGCACGAAGACAAAGAACCACAGGTCTTCGAGTTCCGCGTTCCGCTCTCCCCCGAAGTTAAGCTCGGCGACTACAAGGTCATCCGCCTGCCCTTTGAGGATAAGCCGCTGTCTGCGAAAGACATCGAAAACGTACTCAACAATCTGCGCGAGCAGAATGCGGTGCTGCAGCCCGTTCAGCGCGCCGCCCAGGAAGGCGACATCGCCTACATCCTGCTCAGCGCGGAGCGCCAGACGCCGAAAGACGGAAAAACGGCTCTGCTCCCCGAACGCCGTTATCCCGTGGTGATCGAAAAAGAGGATGTTGATACCAAGAACGAATGGCCCTTCCCCGGCTTTTCCAGACTTTTGATCGGCCTCAAAATCGGTGAAGAAAAGACCTTTCCCCACACCTTTTCCCAAGATTCCGAATACGAAGACCTGCGCGGCGAGGCCTCGACGTTCAAGCTAAAGGTCGAGGAAATTAAAGATCGCCAATTGCCCGATCTGGACGATTCTTTTGCCCAATCGTTGGGCAACTACAAGAACGTTTCCGAACTTCGTGCAGATATCGAGAAACAACTCACTGAGAATTACAAAGGTCAGGCGGAAGACGAGTACGAAAATCGTATCGTCGAAAAGATCATCGCAGATAGCGAAATCAAATACCCGCCCCAAATGCTGCACCACGAAATCCACCATTACATCGAAGATATGGGGCCAGATCTCGCAGCCCGCGGCCTGGACCTGGAGACTTACCTGAAGAGCCGCCAGATCACGCACGACCAGCTCGAAGAAGAAGTCAGCCCCCGCGTCGAAGAGCGGCTGAAGAAATCGTTAGTTATCATGGAAGTCTCCCGCCAGGAAAAGATCGAAGTGCCCGAATCCGAAGTGCAAGGTCTGGTGGAAGAAAAAGTGAAACGCCTCCAGCAGGTGCTTTCCGCCGAGGATATGCGCAAACTGCTGGCCAAAGACAATCTACAGGGTTTAGTCAGCCGCACCCTGACCGAAGAAGTAATCCGTCGCACCCTGGCCCGCTTGCGCTCTATCGCTCAGGGTCAGGTAACCGCCGAAGCAAAAGAAATTAATGAAATAAAAGAGGAAAAAGTAACGAATGAATAATCGAAAGGAAAACTCTATGTTCAATCCCCACTCTGTCATCCCCATGGTGATCGAGACCACCGGTCGCGGTGAACGCGCCTTCGACATCTACTCCCTGCTGCTCAAGCGCCGCATCATTCTGTTGAGCACACCCATCGAAGACCAGACCGCCAACCTGATCGTGGCGCAGCTCATCTACCTGAGCAACGAAGATCCAGACGCCCCCATCCAAATGTATATCTCCTCGCCAGGCGGCTCTGTTTACGCCGGGATGGCCATCTATGACACCATGCAGATGATCCCCAATCAGATCAGCACTGTGGCAGTCGGCTTCGCCGCCTCGTATGCCACCGTGCTGCTGACCGCCGGCACCAAAGGTCACCGCTACGCGCTGCCCAATGCCACTATCCACATGCATCAGCCCTGGGCCAGCGGCGGCGGTGGCGGTCAGGCCACCGACATCGAGATCCATGCCAAGGAAATCCTGCGCCTCAAGCAGCGCCTGAACGAAATCCTGGCTGCCTCTACCGGTAAGACGGTCGCCGAAATCGAACACGACACGGATCGCGATTTCTATCTCACCGCCCCACAAGCTGTTGAGTACGGCCTGGTTGATCAGGTGCTCGCCAAGCCAGAGCTCCAACAGCTCAACGGAAGAAAGTAGCCAAACTGGAAATTAAAGAGCCGAGATAAATCTCGGCTCTTTTTGATATTCGTCATTGCGAGGAGGCATTTAGCGCCGCTTTCTAACGGCGCTGCCGACGTGGCAATCTCCTGGACTAATTAACACATGTCCACCGCTATAATGCCCTCATGCCTTCAGCCAAACTCCGCGCCCTGCTCCTCGACATGGATGGCGTGCTCTGGCGCGACACCGAACCCATCGGTGACCTGGCCGCCATCATGAAAAAGATCGCCGCCAAAGGCCTGCGTACAGCCTTCGTCACCAACAACGCCACGCGCACTGTGGAGCAATACCAGGAGAAATTCCTCGGTTTTGGTTTGGAGATCCCCGCCGAACAAATTCACACCTCCGCCAAAGTGGCCGCTCATTTGCTTGGCGAGCAATATCAATGTGGCGGTCATGTGTACGTGATTGGTGAGCGGGGTCTCGTTGAAGCCCTGCAAGAAAAAGGTTTCAAGAATACTGATACCGATTGCCTGGCAGTCGTCGTCGGCCTGGACCGCGAACTGACTTATGACAAACTAGCCACTGCTACGCACCTCATCCGCAGCGGCGTGGCTTTCATCGGCACCAACCCAGACCGCACCTTGCCATCCCCCAACGGCGAAGTGCCCGGCGCCGGCAGCATTCTGGCTGCTCTGGAAGCCGCCTCCGACGTGAAACCCATCATCATCGGAAAGCCCGAACGCGCCCTGCTCGATAGCGCCCTGGCGCAACTGGTCGTCCAGCCGGCTGAAGCGCTCATGGTCGGCGATCGCGTCGAAACCGACGTGGCCGCCGGGCAGAAGGCCGGCTGCCGCACCGCCCTGCTGCTCTCCGGCGTTACCAGCGAAACTTCCGCCCGCGCCTGGCAGCCGGCACCGGATTACATCGAGAAAGATCTAGAAAGATTGATCGATAAAATTTGAGTCCTATAATGTCACTCCAAGCACTTCGCTTCGCTCAGTGTAAACTCCGCGAGGAGTCCCTCAGATCAAAACAAAGGAGTCTTAATTGACCAAAGGGATTCCTCCCATTCGCTTCGCTAAGGGCAGGCTCTGGGCTGCGACGTTAAAAGCGTCATAAAGCGCCCTCGCTCGGAATGATAAAACGTCTGGTGACAGGGGATAATCACTCCGAAATGAAGCCGTTGATCTACGATCTGGACCTCGAGCAACTATCTGCTCAACTCCAATCCTGGGGCCAGCCGTCTTATCGCGCCGTGCAACTGTGGCAAGGTCTCTACCAACAGCTTTGGTCGCGCCCTGAAGATTTCTCCACTTTTCCCAAAGAGTTACGCCAAAAGTTGGCCGATGAGTTCAGCTTCACCAATCTGCGTGAGGCCGAGAGGCTCCACTCTAAGGATGGTCAAACCACAAAGATCCTCTTCGAGCTTCCCGATAGACAACCTATCGAAACCGTGCTCATGCGCTACGAGGAGCGCAACACGCTGTGTATCTCCACCCAGGCGGGCTGCGCCATGGGCTGCGTGTTTTGCGCCACCGGCCAGATGGGTTTCCGCCGCCACCTGACCAGCGGCGAAATCGTTGAACAAGTATTGGTCTTTGCCCGCCAACTTAAGGACGAAGGTGAACGCGTCTCCAACGTGGTGCTCATGGGTATGGGCGAGCCTTTCCACAATTACGAAGCTACATTGGCGGCAATCGACCGCCTCGGTGACCCCGATGGCTTCAACATGGGTGCGCGCCGCTTCACTATTTCTACCGTTGGACTCATCCCCGCCATCAAGCGCTTTACTGCCGAGAGGCGCCAGATCGGGCTGGCCATTTCGTTGCACGCAACGCAAGATGAGCTGCGTTCCTCCATACTCCCCGTCAATCAGCGCTATCCCATTAGGGAGCTGATTCAGGCCTGCCGCGAATATGTAGAAATGACTGGCCGCCGCATCACCTTCGAGTGGGCCCTGATCCAAAATGTGAACGACAGCCCCCAAGAGGCACAGCGATTGGCTGAGTTGCTACACGGGCTTAACTGCCACGTGAATGTAATTCCTCTCAATCCTACCCGCGGCTACAGCGGTGAACGCTCGACGCGCGAAAGAGTATCGGCCTTCCGCGATGTGCTCGAATCCCATGGCATCTCCTGCACCGTACGCGTGCGCCGCGGCATCGACATCCAGGCTGGCTGCGGCCAGTTGGCAGAACACGCCGACAGTTGACAGTAGACAGTTGACAGCCGACAGTCACTAATTAACAGTTGCCAATCTCTAATCTCCGATCTCCAATTACAAATTACCACCTACCAATTGAACTTCCAGCCAACCTTCCTATATACATGGAGCCAGCCGCATGACTGAACAAGTCCTCCGTCTTATTTATCCGCCCTCTGTAGTGAACGTGCCCATCGTGAATCAGCTCATCCGTAATTTTGCGGACCTTTCGGTCAACATCTTGCGCGCCGAAGTAAACCCCACCGAAGGTTGGCTGGAAGTTCAATTGGTAGGGTCTGCAGCCGTCATTGAATCCTCCATCGATTGGTTGCGCAAACAGGGCGTTGAGGTCCAAGTCCTCGGCGCTTAATATCATGCCTGGCGATCAGCGCCCGGCGCCCTCTCTCCTCACTCGCTTCCTTATTTTCTTTTTCTACCTTCTCTACCAGCCTCTGGCCTGGAGCTACGACCTTGTCGCTTGGCTGGTTTCACTGGGCCGCTGGAAGACTTGGGTTTACACCAGTCTGCCCGAGCTTTCCGGCCCGCGCGTTTTGGAACTTGGCCATGGGCCCGGCCACCTGCAGCAGGCCTTGCACCGCCAAGGCATTCAGGTCTTCGGCATCGACCGCAGCCCGCAAATGGCACGGATTGCCTATCGGCGTATATCGAGAGGCGGGGCTGCTCCCAAGCTCGTGCGCGCTTCTGCCGAACATCTGCCGTTTACCGGCCATGTTTTCGATCAGCTCGTTGCCACCTTCCCCTCCGAATACATCGTGCAACCGGCCACACTTTCCGAAGCCCGCCGCGTGTTGATCTCAGGCGGCAAACTCGTCGTGCTGCCGGTCGCTTGGATCCGCGGCAACCGCCTTTGGGAACGGCTGGCCGCCTGGCTCTTCCGTGTCACCGGCCAGGCGCCTGACTGGGATTCGCTCTTCAGCGATCCACTTCGCAAAGCTGGCTTCGCCGTCGCAGAAAAACGGATCGAATTGGCGGGATCTGAAGTCATGCAAGTCATTGCCAAATCCAACTAAACAACAAATCGGTTAATTGACCCATCGATTTGTCACTCCGAGCACTTCGCTTCGCTCAGTGTAAACTCCGCGAGGAGTCACTCGAGGCACGAAAATACTAGTCTATTCTTCGAATGTCGGTGGGCCGGCAAAACCGGCGTCGTCGAAGACGGAACTAATCGCCCTCACCCGAAATGTCACACTCTAAAAGAAACTAGTAGCTCTGGAGATTCAAGCCGATTGACTAAACTGACTAATATATCGAGCTACCCAACTAACTAAATTACAATCTAAGTTATGGAAATCCAAATCGGCGTCGCCAAGATCAACAAATATGCCTCCTCCGAGAGCGGTGATACGCTCGAAGTCGTCGAGCGCCCCGGCGGCGGCCTTTCCGTGGTGCTGGCCGACGGCCAACGCTCCGGCAAGAGCGCCAAGCTGATCTCCAACATGGTGGTGCGCAAAGTCATCTCGCTGCTCGCCGAAGGCGTGCGCGATGGCGCCGCCGCTCGCGCCGCCTCCGATTACCTTTACACACATCGCAGCGGCAAAGTGCAATCCACCTTGAACATTCTCTCTATCGATTTGGAATCTCGCACAGTAGTCATCACCCGCAATAATCCCAGCCCTGTGCTGGTTCACGCCGATGGCAAGACGAAAGCCTTGGACGAAAAAAGTCAGCCTGTCGGCTTGCGCCGCGGCACCCGCCCGGTCATTGCTGAGCTAGACCTGCGCGCCGGTTTGACCATCGCCACGTTTACCGACGGGCTGCCGTTCGCCGGGGTGCGTCGCGAGCAGCCCCTGGACATTGTTGCCGAATTCGAGCGCCTGCTTGCCAAACGCGCCGCGCCTCAGGAATTGGCCGACGGCCTGATGTCCGAAGCTTTGAAGCGCGAAAATGATCGACCGGGGGACGACATCAGTGTGGTCGTGTTGGGCGTGCTGCCGCGCGGCAAAGACGATGTCCGTCGGATGTGGGCGAGGTTGCCGCTATGAGTGAGGAAAGCAGTCCTGGCAATACCCGGCCGCAAGTCGGCGTGGTGGGGCCCTGTAAATCGGGCAAATCCACGCTGGCGCGCGGCCAAGGGCAGCTCTGCTGCCCGCAGTTGCGAAGAGCAAGGCGCCAGCCGTGCGACGTGGCAATCTGGAAATGAGCACAACATCAAAGCCAATAATAGGGGTAGTCGGTCCCTGCAAATCAGGCAAGTCCACGCTGGTGCGCGGCTTGCAGCAGGCGGGCTATAAAGCTCGCCAGATTGTCCAGGAACATTCCTTCGCCCCCCGCATGTGGCAGCAAATTTCCCACCCCGACATCTTGATCTACCTACATTGTAATTACGAAACCACCGTGATCCGCGGCCTCAACTGGCTCCGCTCCGAATACGATGAGCAGCAGCCGCGGCTCACCCACGCCCGCCAAAACGCGGTTTTGGAAATTACAACAGATGATATACAGCCCACAGAGGTCTTGGAAAAAGTTCTTTCCCTTCTTAAATCCCGCCTTTAAACGTAGGGGCGGGTCTAAGACCCGCCCTTTGTGTTCATCCCAAATAAATCCCAACCGCCACCATCACCACCGCGCCCAGACACAAAAATGGGGCGTACGGAATGGAAGCGAAAGCCTGGTATTTTCCCTTCACCATCGCAACCAACAAGTAGCCTCCGCTAAACAGCCCGGCCGCCAGCATCCCGACAAACAGAGCCGCTATCACCGCTGGCCAGCCCATCAACAAGCCGATCACGCCCGCCAGGTTCACGTCGCCGAATCCGAGCGCCGTTTCTTCCCAGGGTTCCTTGCGCATACGCGCCATCAGTCGCCCCAGCCAGTCGCCTAGATGGTAAATCGCAAGCATGAATCCAAATCCCACTGCCCCGCCGATCAGCGTATCCAACCAACCGTGCCGCCAGATGCCGATGCCGCCCATCAATATGGAGCCGGCGATACTCACGGGATGCATCACGACGCGATGCTCGATGTCGATCACCGCAACAATGAAGAAGTACACAAGTACACTACTAAATAAGTAAACCGGGAAATCTGTAGGAGGAAATTGAAAAATCAAAAACGCGGCTGAAAGAGACAAGGCGATAACGATCAAAACCCGGGGTCGCGAGAAATAACCCGCCAACCCACCGCCACTCAACGGCCACCAATCTGGCTTCGCCAGCCTTCTGGTTGCAGGCAATACGTCTGCCAGGTAGTTAACTACTAAACCAGATAACAACCCAACTACTAAAATGAGAAACAGCATTTGTGCATTATAGTAAGTTAAACCATTGCGAGCGAGCCATGGAAAGCTTTGCTTTCCGCAGTTGCAAGAGCCCGCCCCGAGCGAGCCGCTTGCGGCGACGAGGGGAGGCCAACGGCCGACGAAGCAATTTTGCGAGCGCGGCAATCCCCAACAACAAAAGAGGCTGGGACTCTTCCCAGCCTCTGCGGTTTCTCCGCGCTCCCCTGCCCCCAGCTCTCTATCTTACGTGGCTGCTGTCGTTTCCTTAGGCTTGGCCACTTCAACGAACTGGTCGAACAGCTCGCGCAGGATCGGCTCCGGCAGGGCGCCGACCTGGCGATGCACCAGCTTGCCGCCTGCCACGAACAACATGGTGGGGATACCCTGCACGCCAAACTGGCCGGCCCACTTCGGGTTCTCGTCGGTATTCACCTTGGCAACGATTAACTTGCCTGCATAGTCCTTGGCCAGCTTGTCTAGGGTGGGAGCAACCTGCAAGCAGGGTCCACACCAGGGCGCCCAGAAATCGACCACCACGGGGGTTTCTGATTTCATGACGGCCTTTTCAAAGGCATCATCGGTCACATGAATCGGTTCACTCAACATCAATTATTCTCCAATCTGTTTTTATTAGCTATCAGCTTCCAGCTATCAGCTATGAGCTATGAGCTTCCAGCGGTCAGCTTTCAGCTTTAGCCTTTTGCAGTTAGCTATTAGCCATTAGCCTGTTACCAATTACCAGTTACTATTTTCCAATTACTAATAACGAATAACCAATAGTCTCCATTCTCTTCTTCCCTAATTCTACTCTCTAGACGCTCATTCCAATCCCACCCTTACCTCATCTAGTTTTGGCGAATATCGATGAATAGATTAACCGATTAGTCGCTTTTCATCACTGAACTCCTAGACTACAAGACCATCCAACTACCTAACTACCTAACTAATTGTATAATCTCGCCGTGATTTCGCTTTATCATCGTGATGCTCCGCAACCCTACACCGTCGAGACGGACGTTTACCAGGGCCCGCTGGACCTGCTTTTGCAGCTCATCGAGCGCGCCGAACTCGATATCACCAAGCTGGCCCTGGCTCAGGTCACAGACCAGTTCCTGGCCTACATGCGCACTCTGCAGGAACTGCGCGCCGAGCGCGTCTCCGAGTTCATCGTGGTCGCCTCGCGCCTGATGCAGATCAAATCCGAAGCTCTTCTGCCACGGCCGGTCGTCCGCCAGCCCGACGAGGAAGACCCCGGTGAAGCCCTGGTTCAGCAGCTCCTGATGTACAAACAATTCAAGGAGCTGGCCAGGCTGCTGGCAGGCCGCCAGGCGGACCAGTTGCGCACTCACCTGCGCATGGCTCCTCCTCCCAAGGTCGAAGGCCGCCTCGATTTGAGCAATGTCACCATCAATGACTTATACACTAGCGCCGTACGTATTTTTACCCGCGAAGACCTGCGCACTCCGCTGCGCGAAGTGGTCGCGCCTCCGAAGATCACCATCCGCGAAAAGATCCAACTCGTCGCCAACGCACTTAAAGCCAAGGCCTTGGTCCGCTATCGAGATCTCATCAAAACGGCGCCCGGCCGGCTCCATATGGTCATCACTTTCCTCGCCATCCTCGAACTTGTGCGCCGTTACCGCATCTCTGCCCGGCAGGATGCGCTGTTCGGCGACATCGAACTGCGCCGCGCCGACGCCTGGGACGAAGACCTCGACTTCGAGCTGGAGTTCTCCGAATAGCGAACGATGTCATTCTGAACAAAGTGAGGAGTCCCTCTGGTCATAAGGGCTACCGACCATCCAGGAAGGTTGACCCGATCAAGTCCATGAATCCAAAATAGTTGGATTTCGCCGAAGACTGGACATAAAGAATAATGCAGAAAGCCAAATCTAAAACTTCGCCCAGACGCAAAGCGTCACGCATGGCTGTCGCCTCCATCGTCGACTGGGCGCTCGTCGCCCGCCTCATGCTCACTTCGCGCACCATCGACGAGATCGAAGAGCAAGAACTCGCGCCCAGCGGGCAGGTCAGCTACCAGTTCTCTTCCAAGGGCCACGAGTTGGCCCAGGTGCTGCTCGGCCTTCAACTCACCCATCCCCACGATGGCGCCGGTGTCTATTACCGCTCACGGCCTTTCATGCTGGCTGCCGGTCTGACGCCCCAGGAAGCCTTTGCCGCCGATCTCGCCCGTACAGGGTCATCTTCCGAAGGGCGAGACGTGGGCGTGGTCTATTCCATGCCGCCGCGTCGCGGCGTCACCGTACTGCCGGCTTCTGGCGCCGTAGGCGCCCAGTATTCGCCCGTCGCCGGTTGGGCCCAGGCAATCACCTATTACCAGCAGGAGCTCAAAGATAAAAGTTGGGATGGCGCTATCGCTGTTTCTCTGGGTGGCGACGGTTCCATAGCCGCAAATGGGTTCTGGGCTGCGCTCAACATTGCCACCACCCTGAGCCTGCCAATGCTCTTCTTCATCGAAGACAATGGCTACGGACTCTCAGTACCGCGCAGCTTCCAGACGCCGGGCGGTGATATCAGCGCCAACCTGGCTGCGTACAAGAATCTCCGCATCCTCAGTGGATCCGGCACCGAACCCGAAACAACCTCAAAACTAGTGCTCGACGCGGTTGCCTACGTGCGGGGTGGCGGCGGACCCTGCCTGTTGCGGGTTGAGGTTCCCCGACTCACCGGTCACACCTTTGGCGAGGACCAGACCGCCTACAAATCCTCCAAGCAAATCAAAGCAGAATCATTACATGATCCTCTACTGGCTATGCGCAATATGTTGGGCAAAACCGAATGGGCGGCCATATCCAAAGAGGTCCGCGAGAATGTTAGCGCCCAACTTGCGGCCGCCGAACAGAATCCCAATCCGGCTCTCGACTCCGCTCAGCTGCATCTGTTTTCTTCAGGCGACCATTCCGCGCAGGTTCCGCCTTCCCTCGAAAAACCAACCTTAAACCTTCAACCATCAAACCTTGAACCGGATTCTTCCGGCCCACGCATCAATATGTCTGAAGCCATTCGCCGTACCATGGAAACGGAACTCGCGCTCAATCCCCGCCTGCTGATTTTCGGCGAAGACATCGGGCCACGCGGCGGCGTCCATCGCGTCACTCTGGACCTGCAGCACAAATTCGGCGCGCGCCGCGTCTTCGATACCTCTCTCTCCGAGGAAGGCATTGTCGGCCGCGCCGCCGGAATGGCGCTGGCAGGACTAACGCCCCTACCCGAGATCCAGTTCCGCAAATACGCCGACCCGGCCACTGAGCAAATCAACGACACGGGTTGGATCCGCTGGCGTACCGGCGGCCGCTTTGCCGCGCTGGTTGTTATTCGCATCCCCGTCGGCCACAGCAAGAAAACCGGCGATCCCTGGCATTCAGTTTCCGGCGAAGCCATCTATGCCCACAGCCTTGGCTGGCGCGTGGCCATGCCGTCCAATGCCGCCGACGCGGTCGGGTTGCTGCGCTCCGCACTGCGCGGCCAGGACCCTACCATTTTCCTTGAGCACCGCGCCCTTTACGACTCGCCGCCCTCCCGTCGTCCCTATCCGGGTGATGGCTATACGCTCCCATTCGGTAAAGCCGCTACCGTACAAACTGGCGGCGATCTCACTGTCGTGAGCTGGGGCGAGATGCTGCATCGTTGCGTGGAGGCCGCCGCGCCTTTTGGTGATCGCATCGAGGTCCTCGACCTGCGCACCATGATCCCCTGGGACAGAGAAGCCGTGCTCGCCTCGGTGCGCAAGACCGGGCGTTTCCTGATCGCTCACGAGGATGCGCTGACCGGTGGCTTTGGCGCCGAGATCGCCGCGGCGCTGGCCCAGGACTGTTTCGCCTTCCTGGACGCACCCATCCAGCGGGTTGCCGTGCCCGATGTGCCTATCCCATTCAACACCCCGCTAATGAACGCCGTGATCCCTGGCATCGAAACCATTCGCGCCGAAATGGAAAAACTCCTCAAATGGTGAACACCGATAAATCCGACAGGGGCGGGGTCACTCCGCCCTCGGCCGTGAAGGGCGAGGCGACTTCGCCCCTACCCTCGGAAACTTTCAAAGCCAGCCTGGGCACAACCATTCCATTCATTTCCTTATTTATCCCCTAGCTTCGCCAAGGAGACATCAGTGTCCCTAAGCTTTTTCTGCAAATCTCAAATCATCAATCAGAAATCAGAAATGTTTTTGATTTTTCTCCCTGTTGGCCGCCTGCGCGCCTAGCCCCCCGCTAACCGATTCAGAGCAGCTCGGCCAGCGTCTCTTCCTCCAAAATTGCGCTGCTTGCCACGCCACCACCGGCGATGCCATTATCATCGGCCCCTCTCTGACAGGCGTCGCCACCCACGCCGGTACCCGCGTCTCCGGCTTGGATGCCCGCGCCTACCTCGAGCAATCCATCACCGATCCCAGCGCCGGAGCCTGCCCCGAGCCAAACCTTGCAGAGCAAGGGATGGCGTGGGGGTCAACCCCGGATTCAACGACATCATGCCCAAATCCTTCGGCAACGTCTTTAGCGATGAGGAACTCTACGCGCCGGTGGATTATCTGTTGACGTTGAGATAAACAAAAAACTGTCAAACCCCAAGCTTTTTGCCCTTCTGTGCCAGCTAAGGCAGCCGGAGGCAGCCGTGCGCCGCGAAGAATCCATCCTGATCAATGCCTTGCACAGCTGAAGCATTAAAAAATGCTTACGGATGGACTCTTCGCTTCGCTCAGAGTGGCAAAATTTGCATGCTTATGTCAACACGAATCGAAATTCATAGTTCGAAAATCGAAAGCGTCGTTGCGAGCGAAGCAATCGAAATTGGTTTTGCCTTTCTCTTCTACCCATGCTACAATCCCCGCCTTCCGCTCTACGGCGTACGCATCGCCGCAGGGCTATCCCGTGGAATAGGAGCCACACCTAATGCGAAAATACGAAATCACCTATATC
>JAMCZK010000008.1:41408-50609 GCA_023485685.1 Chloroflexota bacterium
CCCAAACGTTTGCACTCCACACTCGCCTATCAGAGCCCCTTGGAGTTCGAGCAGAATTATGGACATTAATCGTGTCCACAAAAATGGGGCAAGACCATTTTGACAGCTTACGGCTTAGGGGTTGGTCTTCATCCAACCCTGTATTGCAAGGAGGTATTCAGCCGAAGAAGCAAACTTTTTCTAGCCAGCAGCATCCGGCGCCAAAGCCCCTGCCCCTTTCAAGGGGAAGGGGTGGCGCCGCAGGCGCCGGGGTAGGGGTTTGTATGCTACAATCCCCGCCTTCCGCTCTACGGCGTACGCATCGCCGCAGGGCTATCCCGTGGAATAGGAGCCACACCTAATGCGAAAATACGAAATCACCTATATCGCCCACCCCGACTTGGACGCCGATGCGTTTAAACAGCTCAATGATCAGGTCCAGGGCTGGGTAAAGGACAATGGCGGGACAGTGGAGAAAGCCGACGTTTGGGGGAAGCGCAAAATGGCTTACCCGATTAAGAAACAGACCGAAGGGCAATACGTTTTGTTGTATGTCCACATGGAACCCGCAGGCACCGGCCAGTTGGAGCGCCAGTTCGGGCTGCAGGAATCCGTGCTGCGCTTCATGATCGTCGCCGCCGACGAAACCGAAGAGAAAGTGGCCGCCTGACCGCCAATTCGCCGTAGGGGCGGGTCTCAGACCCGCCCGTCATTGCGAGGAGGCCGAATGCAATGAGGCCGAACGAAGCAATCCCGAAAATTCCATCATCGTTACCACTTATGAACCGACGAATGAAACCACTGTTTAGGAAGGAACAATGAGCAGAGGGTTGAACAAAGTCATGATCATCGGCCATCTGGGCCGCGACCCCGAGATGCGCTACACCCCCTCTGGCCGGCCGGTGACTAGCTTCAGCGTGGCTACCAGCCGCAATTGGACCACCGCCGAAGGCGAGCGCCGCAGCGAAACCGAATGGTTCAATGTGGTGGCCTGGGGCAGCCTGGCGGAGATCTGCAGCCAGTACCTCAAAAAAGGCCAGCAGGTTTACATCGAAGGCCGCCTGCAAACCCGCCGCTGGGAGGATGAAGAAGGTAACAAGCGCTCCAGCACCGAGGTGGTGGCCCGCGAAATGATCATGCTCGGCGAGCGCCGCGAGAAGGCCGAGGGCGAAGCCGAAACCGGGGCCGAAGCAGAGGTTAATTTTCCGCATTCCGATGAGGACGAGTTTCCTTTTTAGCATTCCCTTAATTTAAGAGAGATAACATACACCAATGCCTAATCCCACGCAAAAACCCCCCGTTTTAACGCGCAAACATCTGGTCGGCCTGGAGCGGGAACGCTTCTTTAACCGCCTGTTGCTCATTGGCACGGCAATAGTTGTCGCCATCGTGCTGGTCCTGGTGAGTTGGAGTTGGGTCCTGACCACATTCGTACAGCCCGGCCAGACTGTGGCAGTGGTCGAGGGTACTCAGTTAAAGGGCAAGGATTTCATCGCCCGTGCCAAACTTTACCGCGCCCAACTGGTCAGCAATTATCTATCCGTTTTTCAGGAATATAGTTATATGGTGAGCCTGTTTGGCTCGGATCCCACCACGCGCGGCCAGATCGACCAGCAATATTCCAATCAACTTTACACTCTGCAGTACCAGTTGCTGCCCGAAGTAGTCGGCCAACTGGCCATTAATGAACTGGTCGACGATGAGCTGCTCAAACGCGAAGCAGCCGAGATGGGCATCACTGTAAGCGAAGAACAACTCACCGAGCGCGTCCAGAATCTGTTCGAGTATTTCCCCAATGGCACTCCCACTTCGCAGCCGGAGATCACCGCCGCGCCCACGTCTACCCTCTCGGCGGCGCAGTATGCCATCGTGTCTGCCACACCGACTGCCAGCGAAACGCCTACCCCCTCGGTTACGCCAACGCTAGCCGAAGAGGCAACCAGCACACCCACGCTGGAACCTACTGTGGTCGGAACAGCGACACTTACCTCCACACCTTCGCCAACTGCCACGCCCTACACGCTCGAAGGTTTCCAGACAGCCTTTGTCGACTATTCGGAAGCCGTGGGTGTGACGGAGGATGATTTCCGCGCCGCGATCTATTCAAGCTTATTGCGTGAAGCTGTGAAGGATGCCATTACTGTGGATTTGCCCCGCACGCAGGAGCAGGTCTGGGCGCGACAAATCCTGGTTGGCACTGTGGAAGAAGCTGAGGCTGTATTGGCCCGCCTGGATGAAGGTGAAGATTGGAATGCCTTGGCCGCCGAACTCTCACTCGACACCAGTAACAAAGACCTGGGCGGAGACTTGGGCTGGTTCCCCAGAGAGCAAATGGTGGAGCCCTTTGCCAACGCTGCCTTTGAACTCCGCATCGGCGAGATCAGCCAACCGGTGCAGAGCGACTTTGGCTGGCACATCATTCAGGTAATTGGACACGAAGACCGCCCATTGAGCAGTGATCAATATGAACAAGTTCGCCAGCAAGCCCTCTCCGATTTCATCCAGACCTTGCGAGAAAAATACAGCTGGGAGCTTTACGAAAACTGGAAAGCCATGGCGCCTGACCAGCCCGACATCCCAGCCCAGGCGCAGCTGCAACCACAGCAACAGCAATAACAAGAAGAGAGCCGGTAAATCCCGGCTCTCTTTCATCAACTTGTCATTCCGATCGAGGGCGCTTGCCCCGGAGCCTGCCCCGAGGGAGCCGCTTGGAGCCTGCCCTGAGCGGAGCGAACGGGGCGACGAGGGGAGGAATCCCTTGAGTCAAAAATTAGTTGGCTTTTGAACCAAAGGAGTTGTGAGGGAGGAAAAACAAAATGCATTTATTCGCTGGGGATCACAATCCAGCAAATGAAATAGGCCAACAAACCTGGAATTCCACCCGGTAATAAAGCGAGCAAAAATGCCAGGCGAAACCATATGGCCGAAATGCCAAAGAAATCGCTGAGCCCGCCGCAAACTCCGGCTAGGACGCGATCATGGCGGGAACGCCGCAAAACTCTTCCAGAACTGGTTGACATAATGGCAAACCTCTTTTTTACTTTATTCTGGAATGATATACGAAAAGGGGCTTAAGTTGTTGCACAGATTTGGTTTCCCGGAAGGATTTCCCGTTTGAATCTAGTCCCGATCGATAAATAAAACTTGTCATTCCAAGCGAGGGCGAAGCCCGGCGAGGAATCCCTCGAGTCAATGGAGGTCACTCTGGTTTTCCCTGCCTAAAGGGACTCCTCGCTTCTCTCGGAGTGACAAATATTTTGTAGGGAAAGGTTTACAAACCTGTCCCCTAATATCTTCGCCCCTAAGAGGCCTATGCTGGTAATAAGGAAATAGCGTTTAGAAAAAACATAACCACAAAGGGCTCTTTATGTCTTTGTGGTTATGTTTTTTCTTGTGCTACTCAGAATAGCGCTCGTCCACTTCGTCCAGCCTTAAGCTGATCACCTGGCTGGCCGTATCGCGACCCATTGTGACGCCATAGATCACGTCGGCCACTTGAACGGTGTTACGGTTGTGTGTGATGAGCACGAACTGCGTCTCGCGGCTCAGTTCACGCAGCACGTCGGTGAAGCGGCCTACGTTGGCTTCGTCCAGCATGGCGTCCACTTCATCCATCACACAGAAAGGCGTGGGCGCGGCTTTCAGCAGCGAGAACACCAGCGCCGCCGCCGTCAGGCTGCGCTCGCCGCCGGAGAGCAGCGCCAGCCGTTGCGATCGTTTACCGGGCAGCCTGGCTTCGATGTCGATGCCCGTGTTGCTCATATCTTCTTCTTCGGTGAGCAACAGTTTGGCCGAGCCCCCGTTGAACAACCGCGCGAAGATCTCCCGGAATTCGGCGGCTACTTTGTCGAACGTCGTGCGGAATTCCTTCTCCATCAAGAGGTCCAACTCAGCAATGACTTTTTTCAGGTCAACTTCAGCAGCTCGCAGGTCTTTGACCTGCTCCTGCATGCTTTCCACACGTTCCTTGACCTGGAGGAATTCATTCTGCGCCTCGGGGTTCACCGAGCCAAGCCGGCGAATCTGGGCGCGTTGCGTCTTGAGCGTTTCTTCCAAATCGGGTGCCAGCGACTCAACCACCGGGAGCTCCTCAACCAGTTCGCCCAGCGGCAAAGGCGTCGGCCCGGATACTTCAGCCTCATACTGGAAGGCCACCAGCCCGAAATCGTCCTCGATGCGGCTGCGCAGGCTTTCCAGCGTCTCCTGCTGCCGGCCCAGGGCAATTTGCGCCTGAGTGTGAGTGCGCTCGGCGGCGCTCAATGCCTGCAGTGCCTGGGTTTCAGCGGCTTGCAGTTGGGTCAGTTGCGCATCGCTTTGTGAAAGGTCGGTTTCGGCAGGTGCGATCTGCGCCTGGATGGCTTCGATCTCTTCGCCTACGCCGCCTTCCTGTTTGCCCAAATGGGCTTTTTCGATCTCAATCGCCCGGTACTGCTCTTCCAACTCCTTGCTGCGCTCCTGCTGTGCAGCAAGCTGGGCTTCTGCGCGCTGCAAGGCTTGCTGTCGCTCGGAGGTGCGGCGCTGTGCCTCTTGTAAAGCGCGCTGGCCCACAGCAAGGCGCATCTCCCAGTGTGCTACTTGGGCATGCTGCTCCTCCATGGGAAGATCCACCAGCGAGTGCAGATGATCTTCCAGATCCTTTTCTACTTTGGCGACCTGCCCCACGAGTAATTTCTCGTTAGCGAGCAAGGTTTCGATCTGGGCAGATGCCTGAGCTTCCTCGCCCTGCGTCGTCCGCAGTTGGGCGCTAAACCAGTCCCGTTGGCGTTGCAACTGTTCCAAATCCAGGGAAGAACCTTGCACTTCCCGGCGCGCAGCCTCATGCGCCGTTTGGGCTTCATCCAGCTTGTCTTCCAGCAGTTTGCGCTGCCCATTCAAATCGGATTTTTTTTGCTGGAGGGTGTTGATGGAATCTTCAAGTTTGGCGATTTCTTTTTCAGCAGTTTCGACCTGGGCGCGCAGCTCGCGTTCGGCGCGCGGTCGCGCCAAGCCGGCCGCCGTTTTCGGCGAACGGACCTCGATTTGACCTCCGCGGCTGAACAGTTCGCCTCGCAGCGTGACGGCCTGCACCGCCTGAGGGTTTTCTGCCAGCAGCCGTCGGGCTGCCTTGCGGTCCTCGGCGACTAGTACATTCCCAAGTAATAACTCGACCGCGGGCTTTAGGTCAGGTGAGGCTTCGACGAAATCCGCAGCGATCCCCACAAACCCATGGCCTGTGATCGCGGGATTGCGGCCATCTAAATTCAACAACGACAACGGCAGCAACGCCCCGGATGCCTCGCGGCTCTCCAGCAAGCTGAGCGCCTCTTCTGGGTCCTGCTCGTCAAGCAATACGGCATCCAAGTACGCTCCCAACGCCGAAGCGATAGCTACCTCATATTTTTCTGGCACGCGGATTTCGCGGCCCAGTGTGCCTTTGCCAAGTCGCAGGCGCTTCTCTTTGGCCGCCTGCAGCAGCAGCTTGGCGCCCTCGGCAAAGCCGGCCGCTGCCAGCTCGGCTTGCTCGAGGCCCTGGATCTCAGCCAGAAGTTGGGCTCGTTTGGAAGTCAGGTTATTGCGAGTTGTTTCGTGGTGTTGTATCTGGGTAGTTAATTCGTTTATTTGATTATCGAGCTTCGTTTGATTATTTTGTATTGCGATGAGTTTATTTTCAGCATCAACAACAGATTGATCAGCCTTCTGTTGCAACTCCCGCGCGGCTTGCAAGTCTGTTTCCAGCCCTTGCAGTGTGCGTTCCAGTTCATTGATTTCCATTTGGCTGCGCTCGATACGTGCCTTTAGCGACTCACGCTGTGCACCCGAATTCGTTAGTTGGCCTTGCAACTGTGCGATTCGGTCTCGCAATGCCTGGGTTTTGGCTTCATTGTCCTGTTGAACTGCTTGCCGCTCGCCCAAAATCCGCCGCGCCTCATCCAGCCGGCTTTGTGCATCCTGCTGTTCGGTCTGGTAGCGTTGCACGTCCTGCTCGGCTTCCAGCAAACGGGAACGTAATCCGCTGAGTTCGGATTCCAGGCGCTGGCGTTCTTCTTTCAACGCTTCGCGGCGTTCTGCTAGGGCGCGCTGGCGCTCGTCCGCTACGGCTAGTCCTCGGCTGGCGCCTTCGCGCCCCGCATGCAACTCGGCCACGCGGCGATGCCATTCGTTGAGCTGTAGGCGCACTCCCTGCGTGCGGTTGCGTAGTTCATTTAGTTCACGGCTCAACTCGGCCTGTTTCTGGCGTGCCAGGTCTAAATGCTTCTCTTGTCCGTCGGCTTCCTGGCGCCGTTCGTGGAGTTCGGCTTGGGCACGGTTCCAGTGAAAACCGTACCATTCGCGCAAGGTGGATCGCAATTCAGAACGAAGCTTGGAGAATTCCAGAGCGCGCTCCGCCTGTTTTTCCAGGCTGCGCAAGCGCGGCTTGAGCTCGGCGAGAATATCTTCAACGCGCTCCAAGTTGCGTAAAGTGGCGTCCAGCCGGCGCAACGATTGTTCTTTGCGCGCCCGGTACAAACCGATGCCAGCCGCTTCTTCAAAGAGTCGGCGTCTTTCGTCAGATTTCAGCGTCAGGGCTGTGTCCAACAATCCCTGGCCGATGATGGTGTACGTGCGTTCGGATAAGGCGGATTGCGAAAGGAGTTCGCTCACATCCTTAAGCCGGACCCTTTGCTGATTGATGAGATACTCGTTTTGCCCATCGCGGTAAGCACGGCGGGTAACGGAGACCTCGGAGAAATCGATAGGCAACCACCCTTCACTGTTGTCAAAAGTGATATTGACTGAAGCCATCCCGGAACGCGGCCGCTTCTCTGAACCGGAGAAAATCATGTCCTCAGTTTTGCGCCCGCGCAAAACGCTGTAGGATTGCTCGCCTAGCACCCACCGTAGGGCATCAGCGATATTGGATTTCCCGGAACCATTGGGGCCCACAATCGCAGTAATTGGCCCGGCAAACTCGAACAGAGTCCGGCTAGCAAAGGTCTTATAGCCGTTCAATTCTAATGATTTGAGTCTCAAATCTCCACTCTCTTTTTTCTATCCTTCCAACTCTTTCATCGCTGCAGTCGCCGCTGCTTTGCTGGCCGCTTGCTTGCTGCGGCCCTCGCCGCGGGCAACGGGTTTGCCGCCAACAACAACTTCCACTTGGAAGTATTTGCTGTGGTCAGGGCCGCTCTCAGAAAGAATTCGATAGGTTGGCGCACCCAGCCCGCGCGCTTGAACCCATTCCTGCAGCATACTTTTGGGGTCCCGATCCCCCCTACCCACTCGAATCTGCGAGACAGCCTTAGTGAGCAGGGGATCCAGGAAAGCCTCGACGGCCGGGACGCCAGCCTCCAGATATATCGCACCCACCAATGCTTCGAAGGCGTTGCAGAGCATGGCCAGCCGCCTGCGGCCGCCGCTCTCTTCCTCGCCATTGCCCATGCGCAGCGCCTGGCCGATCCGAATTTGGGCGCCGAATTCTCCCAAACGGTCGGTGCTTACCAGGGCGGCGCGCAGCCTTGTCATCTCGCCTTCCGTCATCTCCGGGAAGTGATTGTACAACCAAGCGCCGACCACGAAATCCAGCACTGCGTCACCCAGGAACTCGAGGCGCTCATTATCTTCGAGCGCTTCAGGGTGCTCGTTGATATACGAGCGGTGAGTAAGCGCCCGGCCGATGAGACGGACATCCCTGATGGGCAACGATAACCGTTTGGCAAGGCTTTGAGGGGGTTCCAGCCCCGGGCTGTCGTGAATCATCACGCATCCTCCCGGAACTCAGTGGACGTCAGCCACCCCTACCCAGAGGAGTGGCTAGCGGTCACTTAGTTCCAATTACCAAGATCGCTTCGCCGGGCATGGCCCGGTTCACAACAAAGATTTTATTACACTTACGCGTATTTTCGCACGACTAAAACGGCATTGTGGCCGCCAAAGCCAAACGCGTTCGTTATGGCTACATTGATTTCTGCTTCACGCGCCTTGTTTGGCACGTAATCCAAGTCACATTCGGGGTCGGGTTCTTTGTAATTGATGGTCGGCGGCAGAATGCTATTGCGAATGGCCAATACACAGAAAATGGTCTCCAGCGCGCCAGTGGCTCCCATCATGTGTCCTGTCATCGACTTGGTGGAGGATACGGGAATATTGTAAGCCTGCTCCCCAAAGACGGTTTTGATTGCCCGGGTTTCCGACAGGTCGTTAAGTTGAGTGCCTGTGCCATGTGCGTTGATGTAATCCACGTCATCCAGGTTGGCGCCGGCGCTTTGCAGGGCATTGCGGATAGCCTGGGAACCCCCGACTCCCTGGGAATGTGGCGCGGTGATGTGGTGTGCGTCCGCTGACGAAGAATATCCGGCCAGTTCAGCCAGAATGTTTGCCCCGCGCGCCTTGGCGTGATTCTCACTCTCCATAATTACGATGGCCGCTCCTTCGCCGATGACCAAACCATCACGGTTCTTTTCGAAGGGGCTGGGAGTGCCGTCGCTCAATCCGCGCCGAGACATGGCTTGCATGCGATCAAACGCTGCCACGGAGGTCTTCACAATGGCTGCTTCGGCGGCTCCCGCGATAGCCACGTCGATCATGCCGGCGTGAAGCATCATCCAGGCCATGCCGATGCCGTCCTGGCCGGAGGCGCAAGCGGACGCAACCGACAAAGCCGGACCCTTGGCGCCGGTATCGATGCCTGCCAGGCCTGCCGCCCCATTAGGCATCAACATAGGAATCAGGAAGGGGCTGGCTCGGCGCGGGCCGTTTTGATATATTTCGAGCACTCCTGCTTCTAGGGAGCTGATGCCGCCGATGGCGGCTGAAATCACGGTTCCCACCCGCGGCGCATTCCGCTCCGTGATCTCAAAGCCAGATTGCTTCAACGCCTGGAAAACTGCGGCGGCGGAAAATAATTCGTAGCGATCGCGGCGGCGGGTCTCACGCGCCTCCACATACAGTGTAGAATCGAAGTCCTTTACTTCGCAGGCAACATGAACCAGGCAGTCATTGTGGTCGAACAACGTAATGGGTCCCAGGCCGGAAACCCCGTTGATGATTTTGTCCCAGGTCTGGTCCACGGTATTTGCCAGACCATTTACCGTGCCCATTCCCGTGATCACAATTTTTTCGGCCATGTGTGACTCCTCATCTCACAATGCTTTCAAACCTGATCCGCTAAGCACCAGCACAATGGGCTCCGGCAGTTCTGTGGCGATTTCCTGCAGCGCTGCCCATACGACAGCTGATGTCGGTTCAACAAATAACCCTGCGCAG
>JAMCZK010000015.1 GCA_023485685.1 Chloroflexota bacterium
GGGCCTCCTTTCAGCTAGTCAACAAAAAAAAAAGCGGCCTGTCAACCGATTGCCGGAGACAGGCCGCTTGTATAAACACTCTTAGGTATGCTAGAATGCTATAGGTTGCCGCCACAATCGGCAATCGTTTGAAAACGCATCTGCCACACAGGTGCGTTTTCGTTTTTAGTTACCTTTACCCAATATTCACCTCCAGTCCAATCTCGTATTGCTGGCGTAATATAGCACGCATGTTCTATATAAACAAGGCTATATTACGGTTTGTCAAGCTATTTGATTTTTCTTCTGATCAATTTCCCATGGTTATCTTCGAAAAAGGGACTACTACTTATGGCTAACCTCTAGTTTGATTATTGACTGTTACTATGATTATCCGTACAATGGCAGAGGTAACACATCCTGATATCATACAAGTAATATGAAAATTGATTTCTTCACTATAGGTTGTCTAAGCCTGGACAATATTGTTCTTGAAGACGGTCGATACCTCCAAAGTGTAATGGGTGGTAATGCTCTATATTCTGCCATCGGCTGCAAGCTTTGGAATGTGAATGTCGGTATGGTTAGTTATATAGGCAGAGAAGACTATCCCAGAGAAAAACTTGACGAGCTATCTTCTGCTGGCATCGATATTTCAGGTATACACGTAGTTGACAATCCAAGCGAGAAATTTTGGATATTGTATGAAAAAACTGGCCGACAAACTCTCCCTACTCTGGATTATGTTGGCCAAGAAAAAATGACCCCTGATGGCAAGGATATACCTGAAACTTATCTGAATGCACAAGTCGCGCATATTAGTGCAAGACCTTATCAAAATCAACAGGCTCTAAAGAACTTTCTAAATCGTCGTAAAATCTCGGTATCTCTTGACACTGGGGAGATGCATGGATTAGGAATCGAAGGTTATAGAGAAAAGGGTGCGTTAAACGGCATTTCCTATTTTTTTCCAAGTTCCAACGAGGTTAAAGCAATATTCGGCGATAGCGATGAAGCCGCAATTAGACAGCTGTGCACCGAAGCAGGGGTGACCATCTTAGTGATCAAAAAGGGAGCCGAAGGGTCGTTGGTTTGTGATCTTAAATTGCAAAGAGCTTGGCAAGTCCCTGCTTATCGTGTGAATGTTGTTGATCCGACTGGCGCAGGAGATGCTTTCTGCGGTGGCTTTATCGTTGGCTATAAGTTAGACAATGACCCCCGTTTGGCAGCCGCATATGGAACTGTGTCGGCGTCTTTTGTCGTGGAGACTGTGGGCATAAAGGCATTAAAGGCGAAACGTAAAGAAGTGGACAACCGTTTGACACAAATCCTTCGAGAAATTAGAGAGGTATCTTGTGCTTGAGAAATCAAAGTTAACGAATGCAGTTATGGAAAATATGTGGATGGAAATCATCCATCAAGGAGAATACACACTCCAGAATTTAGATGCGATAAAGCAGCAAATTTATAAGGTTTTTTCGGATTTTAACGAAGTTGAAAATGTGTATTTAGTGGGAAGTGGCGATTCTTATTATGCTGGTATTGCTGTTCAATCTGCATTTTCGAAATGGACAGGAATTGAAGTTCACCCGGTGACTGCTTTTGAGTTTCAGGGATACCTGTCTGATTTCTTGCCGGCGAATTCCCTTGTTATCACCATATCGATAACCGGGGAAAGTGTCGCCACAGTTACTTCAGCGCGAGTCGCCAAAGGTGAAGATTCCCAAGTTCTTGCGCTAACTTGTAATCCTAAGAGTGCACTTGCTAGAGAGGCCAGTAATACCATCGATATGTTATTGCGGCCTTCTGAGCCAGGACCAACACCCGGAACAAGTACTTACATTGCGAGTTTAACAACCCTTTACCTCATCGCGCTAGAGCTTGGCAAGAGACTCGGTAAGTTACAGGAGAATGAGTATCAAAAGAATTATGAAACGATTATAGCGATCCTTGGTGAAATTAGACACCAAGCCTTGGTAATTTCACCCGTTATATTGAATTACGTATTAGATAAAGTTAATTCCGGAGATGAAATTCACTTTACCGGATCAGGGCCCAACTATGCCACAGCCCTTATCGGCTCTGCAAAACTACTGGAAACTGCAATTCACCCTTCAATACCCCAATATACTGATGAATGGGCACATGAACAGCTGTATCTAGTAAACCCGAAAACGCATGTATTTTTTATCCAAGAGCCAGGTCCGAGTCTTAGCCGAGTTGAGGAACTTATTCGAACAGCAGTTTCATTCGGTGCAAAAGTAGTGGTATTAAGACGGGACGATCAGGACCACTTGGATTTAGGGGGTGTCAATTATTGGAGAATAGCCATTAATACCGGCGAGCTTTTTTCTCCGATTGCTTATGCTTTTGCACTTTGTTTATTTGCATATCATCTCGGTAAAAAATTGGGAAAACGGCCTTTTGGGTTTGACGATAGTAACCGTGAAAATATCGCAAAAACTGCAATTTATTGTTATAGGAGGAAATGAACTTGAAGCTTGACACTGTATTTAGATCAAAGAAACCAGTTATTGCGATGGTACAAACGGCAGCCTTTCCAAGAAGCAGTCGCTCTAAAGGCTTGACGATGGATCAAGTGATCGAATCAGCGGTAAATGATGCGTTTCTGCTTAAAAAAGCCGGTGTTGATGGCCTATTGTTACAAGATCTAGGTCAACTTCCAAGACGTGACACAGCCGAGTTAGTGGACGTTGCGCGGTTTTCTATCGTATGCAGCGCGGTAAAGCATGAAGTCAGCCTGCCGATAGGAATCAACTGTGTCTGGAACGCATGGAAAGAAACACTAGCGATTGCCACTGCCGTTGAAGCACAGTATGTTCGCTTTAAAACCTATGTTGGTGCGTCCTTAACTCCTTTTGGTCTAGTCAACGGTTGTGCAGCGGATGTCGCACAATATATAAGTTCTACATGTTTGGTGAAACCACTGATTTTCGCTGATATCCAAGATCGTAATGCGACACCCATTGCGCAACAAACAGTGGAAAGAGAAGCCTACCAGGCAATGAAAATGGCAAATGCCGATGCTGTCTTAATTGAAGGAAGGAGCCCGTCAGAAACGATAATAAAAATTAACGATATCAAAAAGGTTCTTCCTGAAGCAATTGTTTTCGTTGGCGGGGGTGTGAATTTCGATACGGTGGATGATCTTATCCAATCTGCTGACGGAATTATTGTTAAGTCATGTTTGACAGAGGATGGAAATATTGAGTCTCCACCTAACCTTGATATTGCATCTGCGTTCATGAAGAAGGTTGAGCAAGTGAGGAAAAATGAAATCTCAACAAGATCAGGACTCTAATGCTTTTGCCGTTGAAGCCAAATCGCTTAGCCATCAAGTTGCAAAACGTTTGGAAGAAATTATTGAAACGTTAAAACCAGATGACAAGCTTCCTTCGGAGCTTGAATTGCAAAAGATGTTTATGGTAAGCCGTACAACTGTGCGCGATGCGTTGAGTCAACTGCAACGTGCTGGTGTTATACGAAAGGTTCATGGCATTGGAACCTTTGTCGCGAAAAGGAATTTGGTAATTAGTGGTGGGTTAGATGAGCTCGCCAGCGCAACCGAGATGATCAAACAAGCGGGTTATCTTCCGGGGACATCTTATGCGTCTATTGGGATTGTAGAAGTTCCGAATGAAATAATCGAAGCCCTTGGTGTTAGTTCATACGCCGATATTCGATGCATAAGAAGGATAAGAACTGCAAATGAAGTTCCCGTGATGGCTTGCGAAGATTATTTCAAGGAAGAGGACCTGAGTCTCCTTGATTGGAATGATATTTATCATTTGTCCTTAACAAGCTACGTAGAAAAAACGTTAGGCAAGCGCCTTGCATATGCAGACGCATTCTTTTCAGGAAACCGATATAAACCTGAACTTCTTTCCTTGCTTGAATGGGAGAAAAACGTTCCTCATACCTCTTTCATACAGCTACATTATGACCAAAACAACAATTGTGTTTTTTGCTCAGACGTTCTGGTGCGGACCGATATTATCGGATTGAGAATCCGCCGTACTCGAAAATAAATTCGTAGACTTTTTGCTAAAGGAGGTGAATTAGGAAAGTATTTTGCTAAAAATTATTGACATAACCCCGAATCCATTTGAATCGCAAAGGAGAAATCTCATGTGTAAGCGAAATACCGAACGATTAATTTCGTTTTTGGGCACAATAGTAATACTGTCGTTGATTGCTGGCTGTGCTGCACCAGCCGTGTCAGCTACAACCCCTCCAGATGCGGTCTCGCAGAGTGAGGTTCAGCAAGATGTTTTGGATGTAGCTCTCGTTCTGCCTCTGAGACTTGGCGATAAATCGTACCTGGATGCATCGAATGAAGGCGCAATGCGAGCCAGAGATGAACTCGGTGCAAATATCACTGTGGTGGAAAATAGAGATCCAAGTGATTTTGAACCGGCGCTACGCAGTATGGCCGAAGCCCAAAAAGATATTACTATCGCTGTCTTCTTTACCATGATCGACGCGCTAAAAGTTGTTGCGACGGAGTACCCAGACCTAAAATTTGCGATCATTGACGGCGAGCTAGATCTACCAAATGTCGCATCTGTAGTGTTCAAAGAGCATGAGGGCTCATTCCTCGTTGGTGTAGTTGCAGGCATGATGACAGAGACCGACATTGTGGGTTTCGTTGGTGGAATGGATATCCCCCTCATTCGTAGATTCGGAGTCGGCTTTGAAGAGGGTGTGAAATACGTAAACCCAGACGCGACTGTTCTATGGGGTTTTGTTGGAGCTTGGGACGATCCTGCAAAGGGCAAAGAACTTGCTGTCACACAGTTTGATCAAGGTGCAGACATCATTTATGCAGCTGCGAGCAAGAGTGGCCTTGGAACGATTGAGGCCGCAAAAGAGAAAGGAAAGTTTGCAATTGGTGTGGACTCGAATCAGGATTGGATTGAGCCTGGCGTAGTAATCACAAGTATGCTCAAGCGAGTTGACAACGCAGTTTTTGATCAGGTCATGCGCGTGCAAGAAGGCACCTTTACACCCGGCTTAAATGTATATGGTGTCTCGAATGACGGTGTAGGCGTCACTGATTTTTCGGAATTTCGGAAGAATGGTCCGCCTGATCAGGTTGCTAAACTTGATGCAGTGATTGCTAAAGTCGAAGAAGTAAGGAGAATGATCCTCGACGGAACGATAAAGGTGACGGATTATATGGAGCAAGCACAATAGCCATACCTTTATCCCCCGACTACTAGGGTTTGGTTCACTCGCCGGATTCAGCACACCAAGTACAAGTTTTTCTGCTGAGTTCGGCGAGAACTAAACATTGATGGGAACCCAAAGTAATCGCGTTATGGAATAAATGGTAGGTCTAGGTTGTTAGAAGATCGATTATCAAATTTCTAAATTTATGGAATAGAAAAATGCATAATCTTGCCGTTTCAATGACAGACATTTGTAAGTCTTATGGGAAATTCAAAGCGAACGACCATGTTTCTCTGCACGTCAGGCCAGGAACGATCCATTGCTTAGTTGGCGAGAATGGTGCCGGGAAAACTACTTTGATGAATATCCTTTATGGGCTTATCCAAAAGGATTATGGCGAAATCAAAATATTTGGTCAACCTGCGAATGTTAAAAATCCAATCGACGCAAATGGCTACGGGATTAGTATGGTTCATCAACACTTCAAGCTTGTCCCATCTTTCACGGTACTTGAAAACGTCATCCTCGGCACGTCCAAAACACGTGGACCGCTTCTGGATAAACAAACGCTTGAACCGGAGATATTGCAATTATGTAACCAGTTTGGCCTTGAAATTGATCTACAAAAAGTAACAGAAGATATACCAGTAGGATCGCAACAGAGAGTCGAAATATTAAAAGCATTGTATCGAGGAACAGAAATTCTTATTCTTGACGAACCCACAGCGGTACTAACACCTCAAGAGTCGGAACAGCTTTTCATTACTTTAGAAGCCCTTGCTCAAAGCGGTACAGCTATTATTTTTATCACTCATAAATTGAGGGAGGTTTTTAGGATATCTTCAGAAATTACTGTTATGAGAGGTGGCAGAACAGTTGGAACTGTATTTACCAAAGATGTTACTGATAACCATATTGTCCGAATGATGATAGGAAAAAGTATTTCACTTAGTTTTGATAAAAAAGGGTTCACAGAACGAAAAGTTGTCCTAAGTTTACAAAAAATCAACCTTGCCAGCTCCCGAAGTAAGCCCATTCTAGAGAATGTTTCCTTTGAGATAGCTGAAGGTGAAATTCTAGGAATTGCGGGTATAGAAGGAAATGGCCAATCCGAACTGGTAGAAGTAATTTCTGGAGCACAGAAAGCTACCTCTGGAAAAACAATTTTAGATGGCGACGACGTCTCTCATTTTAATGTTAGAGAACGGCGCAACATTGGCGTCGTACACATTCCTGAAGATAGAAATAAAACTGGAGTAAATATATCTGCTAGCCTTTTAGAGAATATGATTGCTAACAATTATTTCATGCCAGATATATCATCTTACGGCTTTATATCCGAATCTAAAGCATCTTCATATACGGTTCAAATCTGCAATACATATAACGTGAAATCGGCTAGTGTGTTAGCTCCGATTTCTAGTCTTTCAGGAGGTAATATCCAGAAGGCTATTGTAGGTCGCGAGTTAAGTATGCCGCGAAGACTCCTCCTTGCGAGTCAACCTACTCGTGGAGTTGATATTGGTTCCATCGAATACATTTACTCTAAATTAATCGAATACCGAAATAACGGTCTTGCCACATTACTTGTTTCATCTGATTTGGCAGAAATATTAACCATGAGCGATAGAATCGCTGTAATTTATGAGGGAAAGATTGTTTCAATCCTTAATGCTCATGAGACCAACGAGATTGAATTGGGTTTCTTAATGACCGGATCAAAGGAAAATTGACATCAGCATGAATAACGGATTGAGGTTGTTGATATCTAGTCTTATACCCTCAGTGATGGCGGCGGCAGGAGCATTTCTTATTGCTCTATTGTTTGTAGTTTTTGTTCGACAGGATCCCAGTGTTGCATTTACCGCCCTGTTAAATGGCGGATTTGTTGGTACTCAAAATATTGCCAACACTTTGATGAAAGCTACACCATTAATTTTGACTGGATTAGCATTCACTATCGCATCTCGAGCTGGCGTTTTTAATGTAGGAGCGGAGGGTCAGCTATACTTAGGTGCATTCTTTTCAACAATTACTGCCTTATCTTTCTCTGAGCTACCGGGCCTTGCCCTGATACCGATTAGTATTTTGGTCGGGGCGTTTGTAGGGGCAATTTGGGCCGTTTTTCCCACTTATTTAAAGTTGCGATTTAATGTTAACGAAATCATTTCAACCATAATGCTGAACTATGTGGCCATTCTTTTTACATCGTATCTGGTGAACCATCCTTTCAAAGCGAAAGATGCACAATTTCCAGCAACGGAAATGATCCCGGATCAAGCTTTTCTTCTAAGGCTACTTCCACCTTCTCGATTGAATATGGGTTTTTTGATCGCAATTGCTCTAGTTATTTTATTGTGGCTCTTACTTTTCAAGACAATATGGGGCTACGATTTTCGGCATGTCGGTCAAGCCCCTTACTTTTCGAGCTATATAGGAATATCTTTGCCGAAGACCATGCTATCTGCGATGGCACTAAGTGGCGCAATTGCAGGTATTGCTGGAGCAATTGAAGTATTGGGTGTTCACCATCGATTCTTAGACAATTTTTCACCTGGCTTCGGTTTCACAGGAATTATTGTTTCCCTTCTGGGAAAAGCGAACCCTATCGGCGATCTTGTGGGAGGAATCTTTTTGGGCGGACTGACTCAGGGTGCCTTAATGATGGAACTCAATGCCTCAATTGGCAGGGAACTTGTTGATGTCATAAAAGCCGTTCTCTTTATATCACTTGCAGCAGTTGAGGCCTACAAGCCTATTATCCACCTTTTCTCTGACCGGAAAGTAAAAGCCCAAGATGCCTGAAATAATAAATTTATCCATCATTGGTGTTGCTATTCGGATGGCAACACCTCTTTTACTAAGCTCGCTGGGTGGTGTGGTTGCCTACCGCGCAGGAATTTTGAATGTTGGCATGGAAGGCATGATGCTTGCAGGTGCATTTTCGGCGGTTGTTTTTAGTATGACCTTTGGCAGCTCCACAATCGGCTTAATCGCGGCTGGTTTAATAGGTTTATTGGCTGCCATGCTAACAGGTCTTATATACAACCGTTATAAAGGTGATGTGTTCGTAATCGGAATGGCAATTAATATCGGCGCGTTAGGTTTAACAAATTTCTTGATGCGGTCCATTTTTGGTACAGTAGGGGCAATAAGTGGATCTGACATCATAGGATTTCCAAAGATAGAAATTAACGCTATTAAAGAATTTCCAGTTCTTCGAGATGTATTTACAGGGAACCCGATTTTGGTATATGCATCATGGGGACTGGTATTAATCACTTTTGTCTTTTTAAACCATACTAGAGTAGGCCTAAATCTTCGCGCTGTAGGCGAGAATCCAGAAGCAGCCGCTGCAGCCGGCCTAAATAATAGTTGGTATAGATATCTGGGTATTGCCTTAAGTGGAATTTCCAGTGGGTTTGCAGGTGCATATTTAGCCCTAGGGCAACTTTCAATGTTTACTGAGAACATGACTGCTGGTCGTGGTTTTATCGCCCTTGCAATTATTATCTTTGGCCGAGGAACCGCAGAAGGCGCATTATTAGGTTCATTGCTTTTCGGCTTTGCAGAAGCTGTTGCAATGCAGCTTCAAGGAGCCAGTACTGTACCACCACAATTCGTCTTGATGATTCCATATGTACTCACAGTCGTGGCATTGACTATCTTTGGAGTAGGGCGTTCTCGCCGACTAAGTACATAAATTTCTCCCTTAACGCTTAAATCTCTTCCTACAGAAATATCGCCATAATTATTGCCTACACACCTGAACATGCAGCTACCTATTTCGGATCAGAGGCATCAAACCAACCACAATAAGAGAGTTCTTGCCACCTGCTCACCACTGTTCGGAAATGCACCGAACCGCCAGGTAAACCTGGTTCAGTGCCTCGCAGGTGGTTATGGGGAAGCTAGCTTCTAGTCATCTGAACTAACCCTGAGGGCTTGCCCATATCTCGTTGCAACTACATCAACCCCACCGTACCTTCTACCATCCAAAAGGATTACTTCAGTAGGATTCGTGAGTGCGATACAACAGTATTTCCCTCGATCCTTTTCAATGTTCACAGAAAGCAAGCGTTTCTTGTTTTTTTCTTGCCAGATCCGCAACGCTGAAAAAAGATTCTTCATTGAGTTCTCTTCAAAATATACGAGATTGTGCTTATTATGCTGTGCCTTACCAATAAAGGGCGGCTTGAAAGCTGCCCCTACCACGGCGCATCTTGCGCAGGGGCGAGGTCTCCTCGTGCTTATATCCCGATTGGCATGACTACTCGCGGAACGGGAAACATAAGGTTCCCACGGAGACCGTGGGAACCAGCAATCGAACTGGTAGCAGCGGGGCGAGCGGGCGGATTGTCAAAAAGGTGGAAGGGTCTGTGCCACGCTCCCTAAATGTTCTTAACCCTTCTTGCCTTGTTGAATCTAAAGGTCCCTTCAAAAAAATCCAATGGCGAGGTGGGGATGTGTCTCTCAGACCTTATAATCTACAAACCAATAAGCTTTGAAAGGAGTTGAAGATGAGTAATCGAATTCCAGTCTTCGATAGCTTGGGAATCCGTGTTGGGGATTTTATCCCGGCGGACAGCGGATGCGGGTATTTTTTTAATGTTTCTCATTGGATTGCCATTTATCATCCCGCTCGCCATAGCGGGCATCCTGGGTATCCTGGCAGGAATTCTAATCATTCCGGTGCTTATACTTTTTGCCATCATTCAAAGTATTTTGGGTATGTAGCCGAGTGGCCACTGTCAACGTGTAAATTCGCCGCATATAGTTTTTTACACAGCGACAAGCTGTTTCCCCTTTTCCGCGCATGCCTGGGCCACGCCTGAGGCCGGGCAGCAGGCCGCTAGAAGCTAATAGATTATCAATCGCAAATATCTATTGACAGGTTGATTACTATATGACGTGTTGTATCCATTGCATTGCAATGCGCCCTCAACAAAAAAGGGCGAGGCATCATCTTCCATTTCCGTCTCCTTAGAACGCACGCTTCAGCTTTTGAACCTTTTTATTTTCCTTACGAAGCCGCTTGAAATAAAAGTACTTATTTGGTTTGTAAACCGCTTCATCCCGATAAGTCACAGCAAAACAATCCCAACCTATCGACCCTAGCACATTCAACATTTCTTGTTCGCCAACCTCAACTTTATTTTTCACTTTTCGCATCTCGAGCTGCCATTCTTTGTTACCTAATTCCTGTAATCCCTTGCTATGTTCGAGTATCAGATTTTTCCAATAATAGCCAGGCGTCAGGTTGTTTTTAAGCCACTTATCCTGAAAATCTTTACGCAACTCGCTAGGGATGTAGCGATGATATCCAAGCCGATTCAAGCTATCTTCGCCAAACCAAACGAATTCAAGAACCAGGTATTCGTAATACTCATTCATTTCTTGGAAATGTAAGGATCACAAATACGGTATCATTTCTTTGCTTCCCCCAGATACCTTTAGCGCCTCTTTTAGGGCATTTAACACTATAAGTTCGTGTTTCAAGGCCCGATTAAACTGGTCAGTATAAGATTTAGATTTGTCCAACTGGTACAACCAATGCCTGAATGGTTGTATTAGAAGCAGCAATAGAGCTAACCCATATGTGAAAACTACCATTACACCCATTATGATTATTGCAATGCACCCGTAACCTCGTTTTATTTTAAGGTAACGTCTACGTTCTATTATCAAATCTTTTCCATCTCGTGTAATACTTACCAGGATATGTGAAAATGATTCGGGTTCTATAAGGGGAAATTTTGCCACAAAGTAGTCCTGATAACTAATTTCCATAACGCTCATTTTGACTTTTTTCTTTATCAGAGCATGTACATAGCTGTTTGCAAATTTGTTTATGCGACTGCCCATTTCATCTAGTATGGCTGACTTTGAATTTACAAAATCCCCAAGGTCGTAAGATTGTTGCAATCTTGGTAATCTGCGGGGACTGGAACGTTCCCCATCTATTTTTTCTTTCCTTGATCGTGCTGGCATAAAAATCCCTCCGGGGGAAGAAAACGCATGCATTATACACAGGTTCAGAAAAACAAAAAATGCTAACCGCCTTCCCTATCAAAGTGTGGTGCAACGTGGTGCAACCGGGATAGAAATTGAAGATTTTTTAGACGTTTTGGACATTCTTACCCCAATATATGGATGCTAACCCACTTCCTAGACACCATATACAGGATTGTTACTTTCGCGACCTAGTTCGAATCCAGAATCCCCATCTAAAAAACAAGAACGGCTGGTTGGACCAGCCGTTCTTGTTTTTATGCTCCTGACTTCAGCTCGACACGATGTAGTCCAGCAAGGGGTTGAACTGCCGCACAATCTCCTGGAAAGTAACAGGCTTTGGTGGCTGGTGATATCGGTGGGCAAAGCGCTCGATATGCACCTGGCTGAATTGGCGCTGCAAAACCCCCACGGTTTTCCCGAAATTAACGGTAGGATCGTTCTCAGACATAGCAAGATAACAGGGTTGTTGAAAAGGCGGCACGTGAGTCGGCAGGTCGAAATTTAGCAATTCATCTAGTTGAAAAGTTAAAACGTCCGCAGTACTATCAGTAATGTTTTGAAATACCTTCTCTATGGAAATCGTCTTTTCCAGGTTGCTAAATTTAGCCAAAAAGGCCGCCAAGTATGGGCTGAATTTCTTACTGCGAATCAGGCGCAGCAAACCGGCCCTTACTGAAGGTCGTTTCAGGACGCTTACCACGCGGCGCAGCATTGCAAGGTGAATTTGGGCAAAATTCAGCGCCTGTTTTGAAAGAACCGGCGCCAGCAGAATCATTCTTTCGATCCGCTCTTGCAACAAATATAGCGTTTCCATAGCCAATATGCCGCCGAAGGAAAAGCCCATAAGCGAAATGGTTTTATGCTTCAACTTATCGATGAAAGCCTCAATGGTTTCCGCTACTAGGCTCGTGCAGAACGGCTCAGGAAACGGTGAAGACTGACCATGACCGGGAAGTTCAAAAAAGTAGACAGTGAATTTCTGCCCCATGAACTGTGCCAACGGTCTCCAGTTTTCGATCCGGGAAATCGTGGCCGGGACCATCACCATCGGCGGCCCGTCACCGCATTTCATATAGTGCAGCCGCGTCTTAGGCAGGTCAATGTAATGATAGGAAACCCCGGGTTCAGCAAGAACTCTTTGTGAAAATTGGAGATCAGGCGTTTCTGATTGAGTCGACTGAGTTGCAAGAGCTTTGTATTGCAATGTTCACCTCGACGCTTCAGTGGATGGCTTCCGGACTCTGCGCCCGCCAAAATAAGGCACAGTTTACCTCTTTTCTTGACCCCAGACTTATGAAGCCAGCGGCGACTTTGCTGCCACCCTTAACCCAGTCAGCGCACCGGTCAATGGTTTGCCCTCCTGGATGATCACGTTAGGCACTGCCATGGCGCTCAGCTTCGCCCCCAGTTCCCTGCTGCCTAACTTGCCGCCAAAGCTGGCTGCATCCAGCAGGATCAACAAAGCCCGTTGCCCCAACCGGCGCAACTGCTCGGCCAGCACGACGATCTTCTCCTCCACTGAAGGGGTAATCAAGTACACCGTACTCCCTCGCGGCAGATGCCGCGCCTGACCTAAAACCAAATCGATGAAAGGCGTTTGGCCGTCTGCCCGAAATAGCGCGGTACTTTCAATAATTTTGTTTAATTGCCGGCCGCCGCGTTCGGCGGCCAAAATAGTCAGCTCGGCTCCGGCCGCGGCGTAACCCACGGTGCGCCCCGCCCGCAGATAATGCTGGGCCAGCGAGGAGGCCAGCGTTGCTGCATACTCCTCGGTGGAAGGGATCAATTTCGCCGGCCCGCCCTTCTGAAAGATGACGCTACCGGCATCTGTTTCCAGCTTGTAATCTCTCTTTGCGTGAACATCCCGTTCAGCATCAGCGAAAATCCATACCTCGGCCAAAGGGTCCAGTTCAAATTCCTTCACGATCAACTTGCCGCGCCGCGCCACGCTTGGCCAGTGGATACGGCTGAGAGGATCGCCGGTCGCGTAATCACGCACGGTGGCCGCGTTGGGGGTAATCTGGTGAGTCCGTCGCCGGACCGCTTCACCGCCCGGAAGCAACCCGGGCAGATTGGGCACGCCGATTAGTTCGACCCATCGTGGGTAAACAATAAGGTATTTTTCTGACGCAATGGTTCGCTTGGTGGAAAAGAGGCCGAACAGATCCCCCGAGCGCAATTCCGTTGGCCCCAGGGCAAATACGCCTCGGGACACTAACCGCGTGCGCGACACAAAGCTGCGCGAACGTCTACCGCCAATGAGCGTGAGTACCCGCGACCCGCGGCCGCCTGGCAAATCCGACATGTCCCGCACCTCGATCCAAAATCGGGGCAGCCGACTGCGATTATGGACTTCGAAGATCTCTTCGAATACCTGCCCGACTTCCGAGCGCTCGACGCGCGCATAGCGTCGCAATTCGACTCCGCCCAATCCGGTACTCGCAAGAATGTAACTGCTGCCGATCAGCAAACCCCACAAGTAAACCAATCGCGCATAGATAACCTGACCACTGACGGCCAGCCCGAAGAGACTAAGCCCCAGCAGCACCGGAGTCAGACGAAGGGATTTGCTCATCACAATCCAATCCTGGGGATTGCCACGCTCGCTTTCGCTCGCTCGCAATGGATTTTATTGAGAATACACCAAATCCGCCCCGGGTACTGGCACTTTGTCCATCACCTCACCCAACACTGTTTCAGCACTCAAGTCCTGCAGCCGGGCCGCCGGGCCCAGGATCAGGCGATGTCCCAGGCAGGCAGGAACTAGTGCCTTGACATCGTCGGGCAGCACAAAATCGCGCCCCTGAATGGCCGCCCGCGCCTGACCAGCGTGGAACAACGCCAGGCTGCCGCGCGGGCTGGCGCCCAGGTACACATCGCCCTGCTCGCGCGTCTGTCGCGTGAGGTCAACGATGTATTTCTTGATGGCGTCTGCCACATAAACTTGCTTGACGTCTGCCTGCGCCTTGAGCACATCCTTGGCAGTGGCCACTGGTTTCAGCGTCTCAACCGGATGCTGGATGGTCTGGCTCTCCAGGACGCGGATCTCATCCGCATGCGACGGATATCCTAGGCGAATGCGCAGCAGGAAACGGTCCAATTGCGCCTCTGGCAAAGGGAAGGTACCTTCGTATTCGATGGGATTCTGAGTGGCCAATACCATAAATGGTTTCGGCAACTGATGCGTAATGCCGTCCACAGTTACCTGCTGCTCTTGCATGGCCTCCAGCAAGGCTGCCTGGGTCTTCGGTGTGGCCCGGTTAATTTCATCTGCCAGCACTATCTGCGACAAAATCGGTCCCGGGCGAAATTCGAACTCGCGGCTGGCCTGATTGTAGATCGATACGCCGGTTACATCGCTGGGCAGCATGTCGGGAGTAAATTGGATGCGGCTCATCGTGCAGCTCAGCGAGCCGGCCAGGCTGCGGGCCAGTATCGTCTTCCCCACTCCAGGCACATCCTCAATGAGCAAATGGCCCTGACACAACAAATTGATCAACGTCAGTTCTATGGCGTCGCGTTTCCCAATGATCACTTTCTCGACATTGTCAATTACCTTTTCAGCAAAGATTTGTAGATCTGTCATTCATACTCCAATATCCCGGTTGGGAGTTAATCTCGATTATCACGTCGCCAAAGCACGGGAAGGCCCAGCCAGGAGAGGATACTCAAACCCGCACCCGAGTAAAACCACATGGGTTGGTAAACAAACTCGAGCTCATACTTGCCAACCTCAAGTTGTACTGCGCGGAATAACCCATCCGCAGGATAGATGGTCAATTCTTTTCCAAGAGCAAATGCACGCCAGCCCGGGAAAAAGGTTTCAGCCAACACCAGCCACCCGCCCCCGGGTGCATCCACCAACACCTCGACAGAGTCCGCGCTGCCACTCCTGATTTTCACGGATCCCTCAGAGCCAGACCCGCAGGCTTGTGAGTCGCGCGATCTTTCTATCATTACAATCCGAGGATCAAAGCCTGAAGAGGAAATCGCAGATAACACCTCAACAGCACTACGAATCGTTTTAGCGCAATTAACCCAACGGGCGTGCGGTACTGCCTCTATAGATTCGAACAAAACGAGCCTTTCAGCTCCGGGATCTACCTTTTCAATCGCGGCTACACCCATTCGCCTCAGCATTGTTAGTTGCGTTTCCAAATCTGTATTGTTTAGCACATCCATCCATGTTTTGTACCGCGCAGGCACCAGCGGATCGTAATTATTCACCGAAGAAATCCCTTCCAGTAAAAAGGTATTGGGCAGCAGAAAGGTTCTGATGAACTCGGGCTCCTCACTGTAAAAATCGTCAAATCTGAATAGGCGCTCATATCTCAACTGATACTCATCGAGCTCAGGAATAAAAAGACGTCCTTCCCCAAGCTGCTCTCGCAACTCCGACTGTAAGCTGGCATCCTCCTTATATAACTCCAAACTCGTCCCCGGGTTCAGACCCCACCCGACGACCAGCAAATCGGCTGCCACCAGCCCACCTACCAGCCAGCTCCATGGCGACTTCTGTCCATGGTTCTCCTCAGGAGCCCGTAAATGCAGCCAGACTGCCGCCAGCGCAAATGCTCCGGTGATTAATGTTGCCGAAAAAAAAGTTTGCGGCACAACGATCGTGCCTAGCCGTACCAATAGGAAACCCACTCCTGACCCTGCCAGCAAGGCTAGTGCTCCCGCTACGGCCAGCCGTGATCGGTACAAAGCCTTTCCAATTGGTCGCGTCCATTGGTCTGCCGCCAACCCGGCCAGCAACGCCAGGGCAACTACCAACCAAATTGTGAATCGGGTGGGAGATTGGAACAGGGCAAAGGTGGGAACAACCTGATAGAGCCATCCAAACAGCGGTGTGCGGCTCCCCAACGCCAGCAGAAAAGAAATTACGCTGATGATGAGGAGGAAGACAGCAAACGGTTTCTGTTCCTTCGCTTTTCGTCCCCACCACAATGCGGCAACAGCTAGAGCGAATGGCAATACGCCGATATAAATTGCGTCTTCCCAAAAATTCCCGTAACCCCAATAATCGCCGTGCGCCGGGTTCCCGAAAAAGTTGGGCACCACCAAACCAATCAGGCGCCAGGGCCAGAAGGAATATGTACTCGCCTGGGCAAAATCAACCTGAGTTGCCCGTTGCGAATTCACCAGGTATTCCGCGGTTGGCAGCAATTGCGCTGCTGACAGGCAGAAGGCCAGCAATCCCGCCACCCCGAACCGCCGCGCGCTGTTTCCAAGACCGCGCCAACCCCCGGCTCTCCACGACCAAAATGAAGTCCATGCAATCGCCAGGACCAGCGAATACCATGCGATCTGCGCATGCCCGGCCAACCACTGCAAGGCTAGCACCAGTGCAAGCTTGAGTGCCGCTTTCTTGTTCTGTGGCTCGTGGACGACCTCGTAGGCCATAAGCAGTATCCAGGGCAGCCAGGCTACCGCGGCGTTGATACTGAGGAAATGAGCACGGGCCACCAAGTAGCCAGATAAACCAAAGGCCAATCCGCCCACCGTTTGTGCCAACTCGCCTTTGCCCAATCGACGGATCACTAGCCCCATTCCCCACCCCGCCCACGCCAGGTGCAAGGCCACCAGCAGCCCCTGCCCCCAAGCCATCAGCGGAAGCCCGCCAATGGCTGCTAAGCCGAAATAAATCCAGGTTGGCGGATACAGCAGCGCGGATTGATAATTTGCCAGCAGAGGCGCCCCCATGCCCACCAGCGGATTCCACAGCGGCAGCTCCCCGGAGCGCAAAGTCTGCCATGCCTGCCACCACCACGGGACGAACTGCGTGGAGGGGGTACCCCAATACAAGGCATGCCCGGTTAGCCATACAGGCGCCATCAATACAAACGGAGCTACTAAAATCAGCACCCGCGGGCTGCGAACTATGTCTAACACTTGTTGTTTCATCGTTGTTTGCTTAGTAATACCAACTATTCAGATTGCCAAATTACTACCATTAACGAAATGCCTCGTTTAACACCCTATAGATTTCATACTCGCCCACATCAACAATGAGTTCAAGGTAATTTTCGCCCGCAGGCATCCAAGATCCGAACCGCTTTTCGCTCGGTCCCCAGAAAACGTAAGCGACTCCATAGTTTTGCAGAAATTCGAACCGCGTATCGTCCGGTGTCCGCCCCTGGTAAACCGCTTGGATCTTAGGCAGCAAGCTCTCCAGATCCACGCTTTCGGGCCCGTGCCCTGCCAACAGGCGCAGCGGCACCCAGGCAGGCAGTGCATTCCCGGTCTCATACGAGGCTAACACCACCTCACCTTTGGTAGCGATTTGCCGCAGTTCTTCGAAGGCTTTCACCTCAGCGCTCGGCCGGAAAACCGGCGGCTCGACCTGTTGCGCAACTTGCAGACTCCCTAGAAGCAAGATCAAAGTGCTGGGGAAGGCCATAGTAAACAACCACAATTCGCGTCGACTCCTTGCCCGCTCCCCAGCAATCCTTCTCCCCTGCACTCCCGCCTTACTTCTCCTTCTTTCATCCTCGAACGCACATAAGGCCAAAATGACCAGCATCACCCACGCGCCCTCTGCCAGCCGCCGCTGTAGGGTGACAGGACTATACAGCAAGAACGGGAGCAAAATCAGCCAGACGAGCAGGAAACTGCCATTTACCCAATACTTTCGCAGTAATCTGCGCAATCCGAAGTATGCAAAAGGCAGGAGTAAACCATAAGCTACAAGATAATGTAGTGGATTTGGGGAAAGTATCTGATTTTGAAGGGCCCATGTTTGCAAATACGAATCTTGCCAATAAACCCAGGCGTTATAAAGCAAGACGGGCGCAGCACCAACCGCCGCCCAAGCAATAGCTTCCACTTGTATTCTGCTTACATGGCTGGGCCGCACCCCTGGAAAATATTTTCGAACGAGGACAAATCCAAAATGACCGGCGATGATTAGAAGTCCCAACACCGCAGTAATAAGATGGGTCAGCGCTATTGTCAACCACAACAAACCAATCCACCAGAAGTGTAATAACCCTCCCCGTTGTTTTTGTTTTCCTTGTCTACCGGCGTTTACTTGTGTACTCGCCCGTAAATACTCCAACAGCCCCCACAGCAATAACGCCCGCGCCAACACCAGATGGGGCAGGCTGAAGATTGCCAGGAACCCAAAGGTCTCTGGAGAATAAAAATCCAGCGGGATCGATCCCAGCCAATTCGGGACTCCGGCAAACAAGAGCACCCAGCCCAATCCGTTGCCCAATGTAATCAACCCTAATCCCAGGCGGCGCAACTTCACATCGCTGATGAAATGGGCGAGGAAATCGTAGATTGCGAAACAAAGCAGGATTACCGCCAAGGATCGAAACATGTGGAAAAGCAATACCAATGCACCATGTTGCGCGCCTTGACCCAATAACTTGCCCAACAGTAGATACGGCAAATAAAGCAGCGCTCCGCCCTGCTCCGTCGCCGTATACGGGCTGCGGAAAAGCCAATCGCCTTGTGTGCCGGCCAACATCTTGGCGATGTATGAATTGCCGTCCTCCACCCCGATAAGAAAGCCGGTGAATTCGGCACCTTGCTGGGAGGCTGCCAGCAAATAGGGGATTGCGGTGAGCAGCACCAAACAGATGGCGAAAACAAGCACCCAGGTGCGTTCCCCGGTTGCAGTTCGTTGCCTTACTTTCAATTGCCCGGCGCCCAAATCTGGACCTCGCCCTGCTTAAACACAATCTGCCACCTATCCAACACCGGCAGCTCTCCCAACGCTTGTTCACGCGGTCCATAGAGCACGTAGTCCACTCCCTTAGCGCTCATCATTTCGGTTGCCTCGGATTCATCCATTCCGCCAGAGAAAAACGCCGATCCCTCAGCTAACCGCGCTGCCGCGTCGACCGTTTCGAACGGATGCCCATACTGCACCCGCGCGGAACTATAGGCCGGTATCAGCAACCCAGAGTCTGGCGCCGCCATCACCAGCGAATCCCTGGCGGCGTGCTCATCTAGCCAATGGAATGCAGCTAACTCATCGCCGAAAACATAGACGGCTGTATCCTGTTCGCGGGCAGCCTGTACTCCGCTCAAAATGATTAGAGCATTCGTTGGCAATGATAAGAGCAACAAGGCCGCAGCTAACCAATGCCGCCGGGAAATGGATTGGAACTGTTGCCAGGCAAATACAGCCAGACCGGCAACTGGAATAAAGAGCCCGCTAATCAACCTTCTCTGCAAACTGAAAGGCAAATATAGAATAACCACCCCAACGATCATCCAAATCCCTAACATGCTCAATGCCCGCGCACCTTTCTTCCGCAGAATGACAAGGGTTCCGAAAATAGCTAAAACCAGTGCGGGGGACAAAGAAATGACCAAATCCATCACGCCCGGTGCGGGCGTTAGATTCTGCGCATTCCATTGTGCCAGCACTGGGTGCGCGTTCACTATCCACAGCGAATAGGCGACGTAAGGCGCCCCGCCGACTACTAAGCACGCCCAGCGCAGGCCCTCTGCTTTCCACGCCATCCGCTTCCAGGCCAGCCACGCCACCCAGGCGGCAGACACCGCTGCCGCCACCACCCACCCAAAGGGATAGATCATCGACAGGAGGGCGGCCACTGCCAACGTCCCTGTCGCCAGCCTCGGGCCAATCGATTGCCCTTGGGCTAATGGCGCAACCAGCCAAACCTGCAGCGCCAGCCCAAGGGGAAAATGCGCGTTGGCAAAACTCGCCAGGAACGGATAAGCCTCCGCCACCCAAAAATCGCTTGTGAACAGACCGAAACCAGCCGCCAGCCATCCTAACCCTGACCCAAATAACGCCAACGCCAAAGCAATTAGCCTCGCAGCTGATTCCTCAAACATGCGTCTGAAGAATCCATATAAAGCCAAACATAAAAGCAAAGCTCCAGCGACGCGCCCGGCGTGAAAAGTGAAGATCAGCGACCACCCCATCCATCGCGAAACATGTCCAAGAAATAAATAATAGAGGTTCAGTGCTGCGCCTTCACCTGGTTGCGCTGTATAAGGCAACTTAAACAACCAGCTTCCCTCATAGCCTTGTCGCATTTTCGCCAAATAACTATTCCCATCGATCGGATTAAGCAAAAACCCGCCAAAAATGCGGGTTTCATCCGATGCCGACTGAGCAACTAAATATGGAAATGTAATCAGGACCAGGAAAACAAGAAGAATTCCCCCAGCAATCCATTTCTCCCTTTGGTGCGTCATTAGGGCATTTTAGCAGACTCGCCCCTCGTCATTGCGGGTGAAGCGAAGCAATCTCCCGATTAAACTATGCCCATCAATCAAAAGCTATGCCTTTGCAAACTTTGCGCATCCTAGCTCAATCGCAATATAATCGCCTGCATGAGCTCAGCCTTCAAGTTATTCCGTTTGCAGCAGGTGGATAGCCAGCTAGATCAAGTGAGGTCTCGGCTGGCGGAAATCGGGCGCCTCCTTGCCGATGACGAAGTAGTCAAGCAAGCCCAGGCAGCACTTCAGGAAGCCCAAACGGCGATGGAGGCTGCTCAAAAAGAACTGGTCCGCGCAGAAGAGGAAGTGAAATCCTTGCAAGCCAAGCTAAAGGAGAATCAGGATACGCTGTACGGTGGCAAAGTGAGGAATCCCAAGGAATTGCAAGACCTGCAACTGGAAGCCGAATCGCTGACCCGCCACCTGCGATCCCTGGAGGATACCCAACTTGAGAAAATGGTGGCGCTCGAAGAGCGCCAATCCGCGGTGCGGGACACCGCTGAAGCCCTCGAGGGAACCCGTGCCCAACGGGCTGTGGAACACCGCGCCCTGGGCAGCGAACAAAATAAGCTGGCCTCCGAAGCCGAACGTCTGGAGGAAGAGAGATCCGCAGATCTCAGCAGCATTGCTAAAGAAGAGTTAAAAATCTATGAGGGGTTGAGAACCACCAAAGGCGGATTGGCGGTTGCGAAAGTTCAAAACAAAACCTGCGGCGCTTGTGGCGCAGAGCTCTCCGCATCCCTGGCGCAGGCAGCCCGCTCGCCTAGCGAGTTGGCGCGCTGCGATAACTGCAAGCGCATCTTGTATGCCGGCTAGCTTTTGAGAAACTTCATTATTCGGGCCTGAGCTTCAGAAGATTTCAGATCTAAAATCGAAACCAATTTATCCCGCCCCCTTGCGCCGGCCACAATCTCTACCTTAGAACGCGGCACGTCCAGCACCTTGGCCAGGAATTCGATCAGCGCTTCGTTGGCCTTGTCTTCCACCGGCGGCGCCGTCAGCCGGATCTTGATTGTCTGGTCCGCCAGGATTTCGACGATCTCGTCCTTGCGGGCACGCGGCGTCACACGGATGGCCAGCGCCGCCCCATGTTTGCCTTCAGACATTCGTCGCGTACGTCGAGCCATTTTCGCTACCCGATCAGTACACTAATCAACAGCCGGCCCAGGAGCTGGATTAGAAGCAAAAGCACAAAGGGGCTGAGATCCAAACCACCCATTGGGGGCAGCATTCGGCGAATAGGTGAGAGCATTGGTTCAACAATGCGGTCCACCGTTTCCCGCACAGGATGATACTGGGCAAGCACCCAAGTCAGCAAAACGTGCACAATCACCAGGATTGTCAGGACATTGACTAACAGAATGATCAAATCAACCATTTAAGTTTCTCCAAGTTCAACGCCGGCGTGGCCCGACAATAGCCGTCCCGATTCGTAAAATCGTTGCGCCTTCCATAATAGCCGCTTCAAAATCACCACTCATACCCATCGAAAGCTGGCTCCAGCCAGCCTGAGGAAAGAGTTGCGCAAGATAATCTCGCAAGTTCCGCGTGCGGGCAAAATAAGGGCGTGCTTTTTCCATGTCATCCAAGTAGGGAGCCAGGCTCATTAAGCCATGAACGCGCACATTGGGCAACCTCAACAACTCCTCAATCTCGGGCAGAATGCCCGGCCACTGGCCCTCTTCCCAAGCCGGCCAGCCGTGCTTGCTGTGCTCTCCGCTTACGTTACATTCGAGCAAAATTGGGGTCACGCGTTCGGCTTTACTAGCAAAACGATCCAATCTCCGTGCCAGCTTGAGGCTGTCCACCGAATGGATCATATCGAAATGCCGGGCCGCGGCTTCCGCCTTACGACTCTGCACGTGACCGATCATATGCCACTGCAAACCCGCCAGCGGTCCCAACGCGTCTTGCTTCTCCCGCCCCTCTTCAACGTAGCTTTCACCGACTTCACGAACCCCTAGCTCTAGCAACGCTTGCACGGTCTCGACCGGATGGCCCTTTGTTACCACTACCAATCGAATGCCGCTAATATCGCGACCTACGCGGCTGGCAATCTGCTCTACCCGCGCCTGGACTGCCTCAAGGTTTCGCCGCAAAAAATGGTGATCGGCCACAAGACTATTTTAAGGCAATCAGGGCACCAAAGCGCCCCGTTTTCCCACCTGACGCCCTGTGCGAGAACCAATCGTTTGTATCGGTGGCCGTGCATAGGTTGGAAAGTTCGATCTGCTTCACCCCCGCCTGTTCGAGCATTCTGCGATTAACTCCTACCAAATCGAAATGAAACTGTCCATTGGTTCTGGGAAGCAAGTTTTCAGTTTCATAACCAAAAATCTTTCTAACCTCGGCCGCTACGTCGGGTCCTACTTCGTATTTCTCTACCGAAATCGCCGGTCCAATTCCAACCAGTAAATCTTCCGCGCGGCTGTTGTAATTCGCCTTCATCGCCTCCAAGGCGTTCAAAGCCACTCCCTGCAGGGTTCCCCGCCACCCTGCATGGGCTAGTGCAACCGCCTTCTTCACCGGATCGAAATAGACCATGGGCACGCAGTCCGCGAACCGCATGAAAAGCGTCACCTCGGGCCTGTTCGTCATCACGATGTCCGCTTGTGGCGGCCGCGCCCATTCAGGAGGACGAGGCGCTGTGGCAATTAAGACATGGGTTCCGTGCACGAGCCAGGAATCGAACAATGAATTGCGGGGTAGCCCCAGCGCGGAAAAAGAGCGGCTCAGATTTTCTTCCACCCGTGAGGGTTCATCCCCCACTGTGGCGCCTACATTGAGTTCGGCGTAAGGTCCTTCGCTGATCCCACCGAGGCGGGTGAATATCGCATGTGTGACCGTAGCGCCCAGGCTGGCGAACTGAAAATATCGCACCCCATCGGTGTTTTGAAATGACATTCAACTACTTTTAGGATTATTTGTGGTCAACCGTACTTTTTTGGTGGCCACAATCACGCGGGTTTCCGTCATGGATTCTTCCAGTAGCGGGAACCCAAACCAGGCTGTTGTAAATCCAAATAGGAATCCTGTCAGCGTCCGCAGCAGTGGGGTACTTTCACGAAAAGCAACAAAATCAAATCCGGGGATTTGACTGAACAATTGGCTAAACCCATCAAGGGCAATGGGTAAACAGCCAATCAGGATCCATAAAATCCAGTGAAGGGATCGCATCCTTCGCCTGGTCGCTGCAAAAATCAACCCAAAGATCAGCATGCCCCCATAGATAGCCACATCCCGTTGGCAGAACGCGACCTTGTATCCAACTTGTTCATTACCGATAAAGCTACGCGCATCCAGCAGGCTGCTGACGCCTTCCTCATCAATGCCAGTGGCCTGCTCGAAAGTTTGAAAACCTTCTACTCCGGCGACCGCACGCGGGTACACGGGTTGCTCCCCGAATAGGAACCAAGACCGAAAGGCCAACTGGTGGCAAACAGCGCCATACAGACTGTATATGGGACGGGCCGCCTGCGGGTACCCGGCATTCATCAGCACTGGTGCGAGGAAGGGCAAACCCACATAAAGAAAGAGGAGCAGATTCAGTAAAACTAGATATCGCCTGCTCAACCAATGGCCCGCGCGGTCCACGAAGCTGACACTAGCCCCACGGGTTTTGCGTTGCTGAAACTTGGGATCATCTCCTAATTGCGTTTGTCGGTCGCGGGCAGCCGCCAGCGTCATGTGAATTTTCTTGCGGTCAAACGGGGCTTCCAAGGTATAGGGCCCCACCTGAAGCACGGGAACACGATGCCCAAATGCCTGCTTGAGGTCCCTATCATGTTCGATATCCACCAGGGCCAGGTTATGTGGGATTGTCTCTTGTAAGGCTTTTAAATCCCGCAATGCTTTTTCACATAACGAACAATCCTGCTTGGTATACAGGGTTACTGCGATCAACGATCTACTCCCATTTGAACCAAATAATTATCCAAATCAGATTCGTTCATTTCGCCGATATGTAGAAAGCGGACCACTCCGTCCTCATCGACGAAAAAACTGGTCGGATATCCGCGCACGCGATAAAGCTCCTGGACGTTTCCACCTGGGTCGAGCAGAACGGGAAAATCCAACCCTAACTCGTCCACAAATTCTTGAACCTTTTCTTCACTTTCATCGAAATTGACAGCCAATACGGCGAAACTGCCGTCATTATAGCGTGCCTGGATGGCAGGCATCTCCACGCGACAAGGTGCACACCAAGTCGCCCAGAAATTGATCAATACTACTTGGCCGCGCCGGTCGCTCAGGCTGGCACTGTTTCCCGCTAGGTCCTTCAGGATGAAATCAGGAGCCCTGGCTCCCACTTCGGGCGCGGGAGCAGAGAAGGAATTGGGAATTGGCAGACAGGCTGAGATCAAAACACAAGCGGCGATGGAAACAAAAAAACGCAAACCCATATGTCAAACATTGAGGAGCGAAGCAACTCCGAGCGCGTAAAGAATCAACATCATAAAAAACGATAACCCGGTTCCCAAAAACAACCCATCAACGAAGGGTTTGCCCCTCTTCCGGCCGATCCAACCGACTATGAGCCCCAGCAGGAGTGAAATCAAGAAGGCCTTGAATAACATTACTCCCACTCGTGCCTCATCGAAGTAACTGAAGAAAAAACCCAAGTTGCCCAATGTTGCCATTCGGCCAGAAAACAAATACAGACCAATGACGATCATAACCAAGCCCATCGCCTTTTCCACATAGCTGCTTAATTTGCCATGGCGGCGAACTAGGGCTGTAACCCAACCAATTTGTGTAGCAGCCAGTAAAAAAGGGATGGCCAGGCCGGCGGAATAAGCGGTAAGCAGCATTCCGCCTTGAACCAATGAGCCGCCATTAACTGCTAAGGTTAAGATGAGACCTAAAACCGGGCCGATGCAGGGAGACCAGCCTGCAGAAAAGAACACGCCCATCATTGCGGACGATATGTAACCGCGTTGGATTTGCCGCCGATTCCCGAGCCGCAGGTCAAAGTCCAAAAACGGGATGCGCACCAGACCCGTGAGGTGAACACCAAAGACAATGACGATAATGCCCCCTACCCGGGTCAACAGCCATTGAAAGTTATATAGAAGTGCGCCCAGGGCGGAGGAAAGGAGGCCCAGTAATATGAACACAGCACTGAAACCAAGGACGAACGCCAGACCATGGCTGACCGTTCCCCGAGTCGCGCTTCCTTTTTCCAATGAACCAATGGTAGCAGAACGGCCGCTGAGGTAGCCCACATACGCTGGCACCAATGTAAATACGCAAGGGGAAAGAAACGAAGCCAGCCCTGCGAGGAAGGCTAATCCGAGGCTGGGAGCAATCAAACTCATAAGTATATGGGCGTTTGGCTAAGACTCAACGGTTCGAACTCGGGTCCCAACCTGCTCTAGTTTCCCTGGATAATATGGGACTTCCGGAGTAGTCCAACGGAAAACGAACTTTGCATCTTCGGGTCTCAGGTTCACGCAACCCGCTGAGGTACGTTCGCCAAAATTATTGTGCCAGTAGGTGGAATGGAATGCAATGCCACCCGTAGCAAAAAACGTTGTCCAACCAATCCCGGTCAAATCGTATCCCGCCCCCGTAGCCCCTCCCTCCATATGGACGGAGTCATATTTCATGAATACTTGCAGATTATCACTAATGGGCGTTGCTCTTCCCTCCCCATAGTCGCCCGAAGAGACGCGGGTAAAAAAGACCTCTCGTCCGTTTTCAAAACAGGAAAGAGTCTGGCGAGCGATGTTTACGACGATCTCTTTGTCTTCCACTTCGGGTGAAATAGGGGTGATGTCTTCCGGATAGACCGGCTTGAATGCCTCGGCCAGCGCCCAAAATTCATCCCCGCGGCTGCCATGCAACTCGCGGACGTGGTATTCAATTCCTTGCTCACCGCTGCGAATATCATCCACCCACAGCGTCTGCCCATAATAGAGGTGGAAGGGCTGTCCCCTTTCAACTAAGTAGGAAACGCGGAAACCCTTGGCTGGCGGATTGGCTAATTTCGCCTCCACATAAGGAACCGTAACTTCCATCCACATACCGGGAATTTCCCCGTAAGTGGGGATGGCTTCCAAAGGCGTGTTGGGAAGATTCTTCACCGGTTGAAGGAATGGCGCCCATACAAAACCCTGTGGGGTCTCCACCCAGCGTTGATTGCGATAGGGCGTGTACCCAACCACCTCGCGCAACCATTCCACGACAGTATCGCCGGCCAGTTGGCCAGCTTCTGGCGCATCAGAACTGGGCGCGGTGCGGATGTTGACGAATTTATCCATCTCCTCGGTTACCCGGCCCAGGCGATCTGCCTGCGGGAATTCCGGCGCCCAAAGTTCGCGTCCTAGAGACAGCCTGGGCTGCAAGGCCAGTGTCCCCAGGCCCAATCCACTAAGCTTTAAGAAGTCCCGTCGCGAGAAATTCGAGTGATCAATCATTGATCGACCGTTGAATGATTTTACCGTAGCGGGATAAATGCCAGTTGAGAGGGATCAATTTTCCCATCGCGAGGGAGCGAAGCGAACGAAGCAATCCCCAAGATTGTGTAGGGGATTGCCATCCCTCGTCGCCGCACTGCGGCTAGCTCGGAACAGGCTCTGGGCTCGTTTACACTCGCCCTCCTTGCAATGGTGCGCATGCATCCTAAACTCGCGGCTTGAACCCGCGCAGCCGCAAGCTGTTCCCGATGACAAATACATCGCTCAGCGCCATGGCGCCTGCGGAGAATATCGGGCTTAAAAAGCCAAACGCCGCGGTAGGGATCAACAGTATATTGTAGATGAAGGCCCAGAACAGGTTCTGTTTTATGGTGCGCAAAGTTTTCCGCGCCAAGGAGATCGCCCGGGGGACTCCGCGGAGATCCCCGGTGATCAATACCACCGGCGCAGCCGCCATGGCCACGTCGGTGCCGGTGCCGATGGCGATGCCCAGCTCGGCCTGTGCCAACGCAGGGGCGTCATTAATGCCATCGCCCACCATCGCCACCACCTCGCCTTGCTCCTGCAAACGGCGCACCTCAGCTACCTTCTGGTCAGGTAACACCTCAGCCATTACATAGTCCAACCCAAGTTGCTTGGCCATGGCCGTGGCCACCCTTTGATTGTCCCCAGTGATCATACCCACTTTGAGACCCATTCTGTGAAGTTCGGCTACTGCTTCAATCGAGTGATCTTTGAGCGTGTCGGCCACTCCAAATAAACCTCGCATTTCCCCGTCCACCGCCACCAGTATGGCTGTCTTTCCTGCGGTTTCCAGGCGATCCACGTCGTCGCCCAGGCCATTCAGCATCATTCCGCGTTCTTTCATTAGTCGTGTATTGCCCACCAAGATTTCGCGTCCCTCTACGTGAGCAGAAATGCCGCGCCCTGTCTCCGCCGTGAATGCTTCCGGCCGTGTGAGCGTGATCTTACGCGCATTGGCTTCGGCTACTACGGCTTCGCCCAACGGATGCTCGCTGGCATCCTCGACACTTGCAGCAAGGCGTAGCAGCTCGGTCTCATCCATGGATCCATTGCTGAGTACGATATCCGTCACCGCCGGCAGGCCACGGGTGACCGTGCCCGTTTTGTCTAGCAGGACCATACTAATTCCAGAGGCGCGTTCCAGCGCCTCCCCGGATTTAATCAAAATACCCATCTCGGCGCCGCGGCCGGTACCCACCATCACCGCGGTTGGCGTGGCCAAGCCCATCGCGCAAGGGCAGGCGATCAGCAGCACCGCGGCTGCGTTGATCAGACCGCGAGTAAAGGCTGCGTTCCCCATGGCCGAGTTGGCTGAAGGGGCGAATAACCACCACGTCAAAAAAGTAACTGTTGCGATCAAGATGACTGCCGGAACAAAGATGGCGGAGACACGGTCTCCCAATTTCTGGATCGGCGCTCGGCTGGCCTGCGCCTCTTCCACGAGGCGAATGATCTGGGCCAGGGCCGTGGCCTTGCCCACCTTCGTGGCTTCGAAGATCAAGCGCCCTTGCTTGTTGAGCGTGGCGCCGATAACAATATCTCCGAGGTTCTTTTCCACCGGCATGGATTCGCCGGTGATCATCGATTCGTCCGCCGAGCTGCGCCCCTCGACTACTACACCGTCCACCGGAAACTTCTCGCCGGGGCGCACGACCACCATATCGCCGACCTGGACATCCGCACTGGAGATTTCCAATTCCAGGCCATCCCGCATTATGCGCGCCTGTTTGGGTCGCAAGCCCATCAGCTTGCGGATGGATTCGCCGGTGCGGCCCTTGGCACCCGCTTCCAGATACTTGCCTACTCGGATAAGGGTGATGATCACCGCAGCCGTTTCAAAATACCCATGACCTTGGAAGAATCCCAAGAGCGCGGCCAGCGAATAGAAATACGCCGCCGATGACCCCATCGCTACCAGCACGTCCATGTTGGCGCTGCCGTTGCGCAAGGACTTGTACCCATTGAAGTAATAGCTAAGGCCAACATAGAACTGCACTGGCGTCGCCATTGCAAAGAATAGCCACTCCATCCACGGGGCCATGGCCAGCGACATGGGCAACAGACCCAGGTCGCGCGACATGGAAAGAATCAAGAGGGGAACGCTGAACGCAACCCCCAGCCACATCAATCTGCGCTGCTTGCGGATCTCTGCCTGACGGGCTTCCCTTTCTGCGTCTTGTGTCTCGCCGGTCTGTTCGAGAAGGTCGAAGCCAGCTTCCCGTGCGGCCTGGCGCAGATCGGCCTGGTTCACCAGCGTGGGTACATACCGCACCCGGGCGCGCTCGTTGGCGATGGTGGCATTCACTTCCAACACCCCATCCAACGCATAAAATGCCTTCTCCAGCCTCTTAACATCATTTACGTCATCCAAATTCGTAAAGGCCAGGTCGGCTTCACCAGTAGCTACGTCGTAGCCCGCCCGGCGGATACGTTCCAACATGGTGCGCAGGTTGGCCTGGCCGGGATCGAAATCCACGGCGGCGCGCTCGCTGGATAGATTCACTTGCGCCATACGCACGCCAGGCACCTTCTTGAGATTGCGCTCTACCGTAGAAACGCAGTTGGCGCAGGTCATGCCCGTGATGGGCAAGCTATATTGTTTGGTTGCAGTCTCAGCCATAAAGCTCCATTTGTTTTGAAGGGCAGCGCACGGTTCCAAAGGAGCAGAACACGCAGCAATCACCTTTATTTGGTTTCAACATAATTCCGCAATTCGTGCATCGATAAAAATGCTGGCAAGCATGCATAGGCATCTGCTCTTCGCGTTGAAATCCGCAATGGGGGCAAGTAATGACGGAAAGCAATTGCACTTCTTGAAGCGTCACGCCTGCCCTTTGATCTTTCCGGGATCGGCCACCACGCGTCCACCGCGCACTGTGGCCCCGATCACCAACCCGGCGCTGACCAGAACAATATTCTTGATAATGTACTGTCCTTCCATCGTGGGTGCATAAGGAAATACAGAAAATACTTCGCCGGGGAAGAATACCAACGGCGTAATCGTTCCCAACATCTGAAGCCACAGCAGGAACAAAGTGGCTCGCATATATAAATTAAAGATCAAGCCGATGCCGATCAGGCACTCCCAAATCGCAAGGATCAATACCGCGGTGCCGGGAGCTAGTAAGCCAAAAGTGAGTTGCGAGATGGTTCGCGCAGCCAGGTCCTCGGCGGGGCTCAGGCCGGGGAAGAACTTCAATGCGCCGAACCACAGGAACACGATCCCCAGGCTGAGGCGCAGCACCAGGATGCCGTAGCGAGCCATCAGGCCCGTAAGGAAAGCATCTAATCGGTCGACGAGATTACGAAGAAAACTCACAAGCCATGCCTAGTCTCATACCGATACCAAATCCTTCTCAGCCCGTTTAAGCAGCACGGCATTGGTTGCCACAATTATGGAGGAAAGGCTCATCAAAAGGGCTGAGGCTTCGGGCCGCAAAGAGAGCCCAAAACTAGGATAAAAAACTCCTGCAGCAATCGGGATTGCAAGAAGGTTATAGATAGAGGCCCAAAATAGGTTTTGCTTCATTTTTCTTACCGTAGCCTTTGATAGCCTGATAGCCTTTAAAACATCGGCCGGATCTGATTTCATGAGTACAACCTTTGCAGTTTCAATGGCCACATCTGTTCCAGCGCCGATGGCAATTCCTATATCCGCCTGAGCCAAGGCCGGGGCATCATTTACTCCGTCCCCCACCATGGCAACAAATTTGCCTTCATCCTGAAGTTTCTTAACATACTTGGATTTGTCCTCAGGCATTACATCCGCAAAAACCCTTTTAATGCCAATCTTCCCAGCAACTGTCTGCGCTGTTTTTTCATTGTCACCGGTGATCATAGCCACTTCGATGCCCAACTTCATCAATTTCTCGACTGCTTTTTTAGCCGTGGGTTTAATTGGATCGGCGGCACCAATCACACCGGCAACCTTTCCTTCAACAGATAAAAGCATCACGGTATTTCCTTCATCTACGAGCGAGTTGACAGCAGTTTCCAAGGGAGAAATATCCACTTGATTTTGCCGCATCAGTTTAACTGTTCCCACCAGAACCTTTTTGCCGTTCACCACAGCTTCCACACCCAGCCCGGATAAATTCTTGAACTTTTCGATATTTTGGGGAAGATTGAGTTTTCGTTTCTCAATCTCTGCCAACACCGCCCCTGACAATGGATGAGAGGACTTGACTTCTGCAGCGCCGACAAGTTCAAGCACGTCTGCTTCACTGAAACCATCCATGGCCAGCACTTTTGTTACCTGGGGTTTCCCCTCTGTTAAAGTGCCGGTTTTATCAAGTACCACGGATTGGATCTTTGAGGTTTGTTCAAGCGTCGGCGCATCTTTAATCAAAATATTATATTTTGCACCCAGGCCTGTTCCTACAGCTACTGCAGTAGGCGTAGCCAATCCCAAGGCATCCGGACAAGCAATCACAACAGTTGAAATCGCAAAGGTGAGCGCAAACAGCAAAGATTCACCCATAACAAAAAACCAGATTGCAAAGGTCAACAATCCCCCGCCAACGGCCACAATAACCAGGTATTGTGCAAATCGATCCGCCAATTTCTGGCCCGGGGCCTTTGAATTTTGTGCGCGTTCCACCATCTTTACAATTTGGGCGAGTGCGGTATCTTCTCCGACCTTTGTAGCCTTGAATTTTACGGACCCGGCGGTATTTATTGAACCTCCAATGACTTCATCGCCTGGATTTTTTGCTACTGGCATAGACTCCCCGGTGACTAATGACTCGTCTATTGCAGTTTCGCCTTCAATAATCTCCCCATCTACTGGGACTTTATCCCCGGGTTTGAGCAGTAAGATATCTCCAATTTTTACCTGGGATGTTGGCACAACTTCTTCCTTGCCATTTATTAAAAGTCTTGCTTGGGGAGGCACTAGATTAAAAAGAGCTTGCAAGGCATCCGTGGTGCCTCTCCTGGATTTCATTTCCATCCAATGGCCGAAAAGCACAAAGGTGATCAAGAGGGCGGCCGCCTCGTAATACGAATCTTGACTTCCTAGCAGGGTAAGCAAAACACTGAATACGTAAGCGGCAGTAATGCCGACGGCAATTAAAACAGCCATATTTAGGGTTTTTGCTTGAAGGGCCTTCACCGTCGAGTAGAGAAAAATCCAGCCTGAATAAAAATAAACTGGGGTGGTCAGAAGAAATAATATCCAGGGAGCTGGAATCGGCTCGGGTAATTGCAGGCCGAAATATTCCGTTCCGAGCGGCGAGTAGGCAATAATGGGTATCGAAAGAACCAATGCAAAGAAGAATTTGTTCTTAATATCTTCCTCCATCAGTTTGGCCATTTCTCGGCCGGCTAACCCGCCATGTTCCATACCCATGGTCATACGCATGCTCATCTTGAATTTCTCCCAAAAAGACATCTTAGCCAAGGGAGGCATTTGGTGCCCACCATGCGCGTCTTGCTCATGAGCCGCTTCGGTTTTCACGGTGTGCTGTTCGCCATGACTACTGTGTCCGGGTCCTTCGTTCTCTTTATTCTTAATTTTCTTGGGGACTAGAGTCATGCCGCATTTTGGGCATCGTCCTGGTTTGCTTTGTTGTACTTCCGGATGCATGGGGCAAGTATAAATAGTGGTTTGCATCATTTTCCTTTGCTAAATGTTTTTAAGTGAAAAGTTAGACTATAGTAATTTTTGTTCGTAAGACACACTGGAGCCACAATCTGGCTCCAGGTGCCTCCGAAGGGAGAAGCTATGCGCCAATATCCTTCTTCATCTGCTCGTATTCTTTGCGCGTAATCTCTCCGCGCGCGTAGCGCGCATCCAAGATGGCTCGCGCATTGGAAGCGCTTCCGCTGCCTGAGTTGGTGCCGATCGCTGCGCGTACTACCCACACAATAATGAGGATCAGCGCCACCCAAAACAGCAACATGACTAGCATGCCTCCCCAACCACCCATCATTCCCCAACCATAGTTTCCAAACATGGTGCTCCTTTCAGTCGCCTAGGCGACGACTGGATAGTCGATCTCCGTCAACAAGGCCTTGATCTGTTCCTCGTTGGCAGGTTGGCCAAAACGAACCATCACCTTCTTATCGCCAAGGCTGGCTTTCACCGCCTCGACACCTTGCAGGTCTGCCAACTCAGTTTCGATCGTGTGCAGGCAGTGCTCGCAATGGATTTTAGGAATGCTGTAAACAACTGTGTTCATCTTTTCTCTCCTTTATCAACTTTTTCGGCTTCAAACTTTAGTGGCCGCTTCATAAACTTCGGCAATTTCGCTGAGCACGCGCTCGCGCTCCTCGGCATCCTCACCACGCACCGCGGTGATTACGCAGTCATGCATGTGATTCTCAAGCACAATCTGGCTCACCTTATTGAGGGCAGACTGCGTTGCCTGGATCTGGCGAATGATGTCGATGCAATAGGCGTCCTCGTCCAACATCCGCTGGATGCCGCGCACGTGCCCCTCAATTGTCTTTAGCCGCTTTGCGGCCTGTTCAGCGTGCTGCATTGCTCCTCCTATTCATTGCACACCCCTCCCCAGGGGGGTGGGTAGAGCAGGAGCATAGCGGATATCCATGCCGTTGTCAAGGAATAAAAAAATCCCGGCATTTTGCCCGGGATTCGTAGGACATTGGGGCAAAATACCCTTACTCGATAGCCGCCACCAGGGCCTCTTGAAGCACTTCCCCATCTACATATCCACGCCACTGTCCCAATACCGTACCATTAGCCGCTAGCAGGAAGAAATGTGGCTGGTAGATGTATCCAAGCTGTTCTTGCAAAGACAGCGTCGCCGGATCATCCCGATCTAAATAGATGAAATTCACTTGCTCCGAGTATAGATTTTCCAATCCATGCACGGTTGGCGCCATCGCCTTGCACACCGAGCACCAATAAGCAAAGAACTCAACGAATTGCACTTGGCCCGATGCTAGCGCCACGCTGGCGGGATCCGTCGCATGGAAATCCGGGCTGCCCGGCAGGATGACCGGTAGCTCCCCATCCTCGCTGGGTTCGGCCGATCCATAGCTGATCTGCAAATCTGCCAGCGGAGTGCGCGGGTCGGGAGCAGGCGAACAGGCAGCCAACAGCACCACCAGCATCAATGGCAATTGTGAAGCTATCTTTATCGAGCGGTTGTAAGCAAAAGGGAGAAGGGATGTGTTAACCATGAACTCGAAAATAATAACCCTCAGCCTATTCGACCTGTACGTATTGCCTAAGCCTTCTCACTCAACCTTAATGAATTCGAACCAAAGTAGAATAAGGGAATGCAGCTCGAAGGCAAGAATGTATTGATCACCGGAGCGGCCGTGCGCGTGGGTCGCGCCATGGCAAAGGCAGTCGCGGAAGCAGGCGCTACTTTGCTCATCCATTACGGGTCTTCAGATTCCGAAGCTAAATCGTTGCAATCCGAATTAAATTCCGGGGGCCATCAATCCCATCTATTCCAAGCCGATCTCTCCAAACCCCGTGAGGTGAGCACCCTTATCAAGCGGGCGATTCAACTGGGCCCGCTGTTTGCTTTGGTGAACAGCGCCGCCATCTTTGAAGAGCGCAATTTAGATACCACCAGCCTGGAAAGCTGGCAGCGCCACCTGGACATCAACCTTACCGCGCCTTTCCTGCTCAGCCAGGCTTTCTGGTTTGCGAACAAAGCCACGAAATCCGAAAGCCGCATCGTCAACATCCTCGATTGGCGCGCCCTGCGCCCCGGCGCGGACCACCTGCCTTATACAACTAGCAAAGCCGCCCTGGCCGCCCTGACCCAGTCACTGGCTGCAGCCATGGCGCCGCAGATCACTGTCAACGGAATCGCATTTGGCGCCATCCTACCCCCCAGCGACGGCGGCGACTCCTCGGGGCTGACGAAAAAGATTCCAGCTGGACGCTGGGCTACCTTAGAAGAAGTCGGCGAAACTCTTGTCTTCCTCCTTACCGGTCCCAGTTACATCACCGGTGAAATCATCTATCTGGATGGCGGTCGCCATCTCATTTAGGAAATTATGGACAAGATCCTCATCAAAGACTTGCTGGTGCGCGGCATCATCGGCATCAACGATTGGGAGCGTGAAAACCCTCAGGATATTTTGATCAATATCGAAATTGAAGCTGATTTGAGCGAAGCTGGCGCCAGTGACAATATTGAAGACAGCATCAATTACCGCACGCTGACCAAGCGCGTGATCGCTCACGCGGAATCCGCCAACCGTCTCACTGTGGAGGCGCTGGCTGCCGACCTGGCTGCTATCTGCCTGGAAGAGCCCGGCGCCCAAAAGGTGCGCGTTCGCGTGGAGAAACCAGGCGCCCTACGGTTTGCTAAATCAGTTGGTGTCGAGATTGAACGCCAGCGCTCAAACTGAATCCGCCAAGCACATCGCCTATATCGGCCTCGGCTCAAACATTGAGCCAGAAAGCAATCTGCCAAAAGCTCTGGCTGCCCTTAGCGAACAAGTGAAGATCCTGAAAATCTCGTCTGCCTGGCATGTTGCCGCCTTGGGCGCAGCCGGTCCCGATTTCCTGAATGCCGTCATTAGGTTGGAAACCGGGTACTCAGCCGATCAACTGAAGGCTCAGGTGCTCCGACCTATTGAAGTTAAGCTGGGTCGGATTCGCAGCGGGAACAAGAACGCTCCCAGAACAATGGACCTGGATATTTTGATTTTCGACGATAAAATAATTGATCCTCACATTTGGGACTACGCACATTTGGCTGTTCCGCTCGCCGAATGCTCCCCGGGATTTACCCACCCGGTTACCGGCCAAAGTATTGCTCAAGTTGCCCACGAACTGCAAAAATCTAACAACATTCGCCGAACAACTCTCAAGTTCCCCAATTCCCATTTAAACCAATAGCCGGCTTTCGCCGGCTATTAAAGACCCTAATAACACTTAGATAGATGCAATGATGATGTTATAAAACCCATTTACCAGGCTTCCGCCCAGCAACGTGAGCGTGACGATAACCGCCAGCGCTATAAACAGAAGAACCAGGGCATATTCAACTAGTCCCTGGGCGCGTTCACCGTTAAAAACAATTAACGGTTCCATAAGGCCTCCTTCGGCAAATAGCTAATTGCCTGAAATAAAAGCATATTACTATATTCCCGGCCCATGCAACAATGGGAAGATAGGGGGAATTAAAAATGCAGTGGCTCTGCCCCGCGCGAGATACTGTCCAGGAACTCCTGGCGGGTAGCCGCGTTGCTTCGGAAGGTGCCAACCATCGTCGATGTGGTCATGCGGGCATCATGTTTCTTCACCCCGCGCATCATCGAACACATATGCAGGGCTTCCACTACCACACCCGCCCCTAAGGGGTTAATCGCCTCGCATACAAAATCGGAAATTTGCCGAGTCATACGTTCCTGAACCTGCAATCGGCGTGAAAATAAATCCACAATACGCGGAATCTTAGAAAGGCCGATCACCTTGCCATGGGGAATATACGCAACATGCGCACGCCCGATAAAAGGCAACATGTGATGCTCGCAAAGACTGAAGAATTCAATGTCGCGCACAAGCACCATATCGTCATAGGCCACGTCAAACAGGGCCTCATTAATCAGCTTCACCGGATCCATCCGGTACCCAGCGAGTAATTCATCATAAGAGCGGGCGATCCGGGCAGGTGTATCTCGCAAGCCTTCCCGCGTCGGGTCCTCGCCTACTGCTCTTAGAATCTGGCGTACCGCTTGCTCGATTCCGTCATGGTCGATTTCGCTGCCCAACAGCTCGGCAGCTTCGTAAACTTTTACCTTATTGGTCATCCGCTCTACTCCACGCCTTCTCTTAGGCCATCTCTGTATCGATCAATCCAAAAGTTCCATCGCCGCGCTGGTACATTACGCTGACGCAGCCTGCATCCATGTTGTAAAAAACAAAGAAATCCTCGTGGCCAAGCAGCTTCATCTGTTCGATGGCCTCCCCTTCATCCATGGGGTGCAGAAAAAAACGCTTGCGCCTGGCAATCAGCGGCACAGGCTCCGCCTGATAAGCGGCGATTACCTCTTCCATTGCCATATCATTCTTTACGGCGGCGTCGGCTTTACCGCGGTAATGTTTACCCTTGTACCGCTCGATTTGGCGTTGCATTTTGTCCAGCGCCGCGTCGAAGGCTGAATGGACCTGGTCGGTGCGTTCCTCGGAACGCAGTGTGAACTTTTTGCCCTTTAGGGTGATTTGTGCCTTGAAGCGGTCTTCCGCCGCCCGCTTTGCCTTCCTGAATGTAAGATCCACTCTGGCCTCTTCCACTCCATCGATGTACCGGTCCAACTTGGAGGCCTTTTTGGTCACATAATCTTCAAGGGCTGGGTCCACTTGCATCTCACGGCCGAAGATTTGGACTGGGATCATTGGGTCTACCTCCTGATCAACGAGATGGAACTCATCTACTAAACGCCCTGCTCCGCTTCCAAAATCGTCTTGGCGAGGGTTACCGCATAAACGCGGCGGGCGCCGGCTTTCTTCAAGACAATGGCGGCTGCATTCAAGGTGGCGCTAGTCGTCATAATGTCATCTACCAGCAGAACGTTGGCGTTATGCAACTCAGCGCCTTGTGCCTGAAACGCGCCGAGCAGGTTCTCCCAGCGCTGGGCAGCCCCCAACTCGAATTGTTTGATGGTCTCGTGACGGCGAAACAATATGGATCCTGCATAGCGCAATCCACACTCGGTTGCCAATGGTTGGGCGAGTAGATCAGCTTGATTGTACCCTCGTTGCGCTAGCCGGTGGGGAGCCAGGGGGACCGGCGCCAGCACATTGACCTCCCATGATTGCTGAGCCAATACTTCCGCCATGCTCTTGGCTAACTCACTGCCAAGCTGAGTGTTATGCCGCCGTTTGAAGCTCAGGATTGCCTTACGCAACACGCCCGAATATCGCCCCCAGGCGCGCGCGGCGTCGAAATTGTATTCCCAGCTTGCACAGTTCAGGCAGTGGTTGCCTTGCACAGTGGGGCTCCCGCACAAATCGCAAAACGGCTCACGGATCAGTTCCACGTGGCTGCGGCAAGCATGGCACCATACCTCTCCCAGCTTACCGCAGCCCGCGCAACGCGGCGGGAATAACCAATCGAGAGAAGTGGCATACAGGGACTTTGCAGCTTTCAAAAGTTTGCTAGACCCCATAGATTGTCTAGTAAATCTCTTCTAAAAGAAGGCGCCGGAGCGCATGATTTGTAAAACGGCTGGCCCCAATAAGATTAACACAATTGTCGGGAAAATCAAGAACACCATAGGAAGCAGCATCTTAATAGGCGCTCGCTGAGCGTTTTCCTCCGCCCGCTGGCGTCTCTTCACACGCATGGCATCCGCTTGCACGCGCAGCACCCGCGCCATGCTCACCCCCAATTGCTCGCTTTGAATCACGGCGGCCACAAAACTGTCCATCTCCGCAACTCCCAACCGGTCGGCCATATCCCGCAACGCTTCGCGGCGCAGCTTACCCAACTGGATTTCCTGAAGCACCCTGGCAAAAGCCGCAGAGAGGTCGTTGTCCCATTTCTCGATGACCTTTTTCATCGCCGCATCGAACCCGAGACCGGCTTCTACACAAATGGTTAATAAATCCAGTGCATCCGGCATAGCGTTGAGCACCACCCGTTGGCGGCGTTTGATATTGCGGTTCACGATCATGTTGGGCAGGAAGAAACCTGCCAGCGTAACCCCGCCGATGATCAGCAAGGATTTCAGCGAAAATACAGACATCGTAGGTGACAGCGAAAAAACAAAAACCATCAACGCGCCCAGGCCTACACCAAACACGATGCGTGAGGACAGAAATAAAGTTGGTTCCAGCCAGCGGGGAGCGCCGGCTTGATCCAACTTGCGCCGCGTCTCGACGATAGCATTTTGAGGCGTAAATCGCTGAGCTAGCTCACTGAAACGCCTGGCGGCAGGGTAGATTACGCGCTCCATAAAGGGTTGCGAGAGCTCGATCTCCTCTAGGCTGGCGACTTCGCCGCGATTGGCATATTCGGCTAGTCGTTTCGCCAAGGGATCCTGCCCCTCATGCTCGCGCAAACCGATTAAAACCAGGGCACCCGCCACCCCAACGGTTACCACCAACACGAGAATGCCAACCCAAACCATATCAGCCTTATTCCTAAATTTCGACGGAACCGACCTTGTTCAACACAAAATAACCGGCAATTAGCATAATGCCTGCCAACACTAACATGCTAATTCCACAAGTGATGGGTTCCTCGAAGAATTGCATCATGTAATCGCGGTTCAGCCCCCACAACACCAACGCCAGGATGATCGGCATTAGTGACAAGAATTTGCCCGAATAAGAAACCTGCGCGGTCACCGCCCTTACTTCGCCCTGGATGCGAATCCGCTCGCGGATAGTATACGAAATCACGTCTAGGATCTCTGCTAGATTGCCGCCCACCTCGCGCTGGATGTTAATCGCGGTGACCGCCAGGTCCAGATCATCGCTGGCGATGCGACGCTGCAGGTTATCCAATGCGCCTTCCATCGGCACCCCCAGTTGCATTTCCTGCACCACGCGGCGGAATTCATCGCTGATCGGCGAGGGCAGCTCGCGGCTCACGGCTTCCATGGCTTGCAGCGCTGAGAACCCAGTGCGCAGCCCATTGACCATCAGGTTCAACATATCCGGCAACTGATCATTGAACTTGCGCAGGCGTTGCCCCTGTTGACGTCTAACAAAAAAGCGCGGGATGAAAAGGCCGAAGATCAATCCCAGGAAGGCAAATAGCAAGGAACTGCCGCCAAAGAAGTACCCAAATGCTGCGGTGAGCGCAGAGGAGATAATGATCAGGGCAATGTATTCGCCCGTTTTGAACTTTAGGTCGGCCCGCGCTAACTCGCGGGCGATGTTGTCTCCAAAGTTGGTTTGTTCGACCTTTTTAGTAATCCAATTAGTAAGCACGGCCGCCCTGGCTTGCTTGACCTCGGCTTCCGTCGCCTCCGCACCCATCTCCTGCTGCAGGTAGCTCTCCAAGCGCTGGTCGACCAAAGATTTCTCGCTGGTGAGGGTAACGACTAACCCGACCACCAACAAGATCACAGCCAACAAGATGCCAATCAAAAGGAGGGGAGGCATATCTTTTCTTAGAAGCGGGGTCGCGCCCCAATCCCGAATATGGCGGGAGGCACGTGAACGCCCGCTGCTTCGATTCGATCCATGAATCCAGGGCGCAGACCGGTAGAGCGCAGGCTGCCAACCACCTTTCCTTCTTCGAATCCGGTCTGCTCAAATTGGAACAAGTCGGTCAGCGTAATAATTTCCCCTTCCATGCCCACCACTTCGGTGAGGTTGACCATTTTACGGCTTCCGTCCCGCATGCGGTCTACATGCACAATGAGATCAATAGCCGATGAGATCTGTTCACGGATAGCACGCACAGGCAGGTCATAGCCCGACATTAACGTCATCGTCTCGATACGAGAGATTACGTCTCGGGGACTGTTGGCGTGAGCGGTTGTCATGGAACCCTCATGCCCGGTGTTCATCGCCTGCAGCATATCCAGCGCCTCACCTGCGCGAATTTCGCCCACGATGATACGGTCGGGGCGCATACGCAACGCATTCACCACCAATTGTTGTGCGGTAATTTCGCCTTTGCCTTCGATGTTCGGAGGCCTAGTCTCCAGAGTCACCACGTGTTCCTGGCGGAGTTGTAATTCAGCCGCATTTTCTATCGTTACGATGCGCTGGTCGGAGGGAATAAAACTGGAAAGCACGTTGAGCAGAGTGGTTTTCCCGGACCCGGTCCCGCCTGAGATGATGATATTCATATTGGCTTCCACGCAGGCTTTGAGGAAAACAATGGCATCTTGTGTCAGGGAGCCATATCCGATCAACTGCTCGACCGTAATGGGGTCTTTGGAGAACATACGAATAGTGAGTACGGGGCCAATCAATGAGATCGGCGGGATCACTGCGTTCACGCGGGAACCGTCTGCGAGGCGCGCATCCACGTAGGGGCTAGCTTCGTCTACACGGCGCCCCAATGGAGAAACAATACGGTCGATGATACGCATGACATGATCGTCGTTTTCGAATTTGACCGGGGCTTTAAACAATTTACCGCCGCGCTCAACATACACCTGATCATGACCATTCACCATGATTTCAGTAACGCTGCGGTCCTCCAGCAAGGGTTGCAGCGGCCCAAGACCCAAGATTTCATCGGTGATCTGCTCCAAAAGCCGCTGCCGCTCCGGCCGCGTGAGGACGATATTTTCCTCGACCAGCACTTGCTCAAATAGTCCTTGAATCTGTTGGCGTACTTCGTCCAGTCTGCTCAGATCCATAGCAGGATCTAGCTCTTGAAGCAAACGGTTCTGGACGCGCGTCTTGAGCTCCATATAGGAGCCGCGCACACTCGGTACCGCGGCTGCCCGCTGGAAACGAATCGGCGGTTGACCGGCTCGGCCGGCCAGTTCACCAGTGTCTTCTTTTGGCTGGGGGTTGGCGCGCGTCGGCCGCTCTTCACCAGATTGTCCGCGCTCTAGCCTTCGCATTAGGGACATTGTATGTTTCCTAAATTATCTTATCCGGCTTCCACCTGGGCAGGAACCAGCGCTTTTAGTTTTGTGATCACCAGATTCCCAAGCTCAAATATGGCCTTTGCCGTTGGACTTGTGCTATTGCGCAATATGAAAGGCTCACCGCGGTCCATTGCCGGAACCACAAGTTTCTCATCAAGCGGGATGATTGCTTCAATTTCCTTCTTGAAATTTTCTTTCACCCGCTCCGCCGTAATCGTCCGGCGCTTATCATAACGGTTCATAACCAACATGATCTGGTTGCGTGAAATGCCTAAACCATCAGCTAAATCCAGGAATAGACGCGCGTTCTTGATAGATGGAATATCCTGTGTGATCAGCAGAAGAACCAGGTCGGACGCGTCCAATGCGGCCAAAGTTAATTCGTTGAGCAGTGACCCGGTATCCACCAGCACGTAGGGATACATGCGGCTGAGATAGCGCACCACGGAACCGAATTGCTCCCCACTCACCTGGTCGGCGTGCTCAGGCCGCATGGGCGCTGCTAATATGTGCACGCTCGACGCTTCATGCCGAATCATCACTTCGGAAACCACGTCGCGATCCAGCTCCTCCACCCGCGACGCTAGATCTCCTACGCTGTTTCGTCCCTGCTCGTTAAAGAAGAAGGACAGATCGCCGAACTGCAGGTTTCCATCCACGGCCGCCACAGCGCTGCTTTGCTGCCGAATGGCAACTGCCAGGTTGGTGGTGATTGTGGTCTTGCCCGTCCCGCCTTTGGGGCTGAAAACCGTAACTACATAACCCTGGTCTCCGGGGATTAACGTGCCAGACCCGGGGCGGCCCGCACTAGATCCCGCATACGCAGTGGAGGATAATTTCTCCTTCTCGTTGCTCGCCACCCGTCCAGCACGCCGGATGGCAGCGCTCAGCTCGTCTACATCGATGGGTTTTGTAAGGAAGTCGCGCGCTCCGGCTAGCATCGCCCGACGCATGTAGTTCGAGTCACCTTGAACCGAGAGGATGATGATTTGGGTGAAAGGCACCTTCTTGCGGATGGCTTCTGTGGCGCTGATGCCATCCATATCCGGCATGTTGATATCCATCAAGACCACATCGGGCTGGGTCTCAATGGCCATCTCCACCCCTTCGGTGCCCGTGCGTGAGGCGCCCACGACTTCGACCTGGGCGTCGAACTGCAGGAGTTTGCGGATATTCTCGCGGGTCTCCGCGACATCATCCACAATGAGGACGCGAATCTTGTCTACTTGGGCCATCTAGATATTGTACTGCCCTGCCAGAGCTATTGTGCGGGAGCCTCCGGCAGAATTCCTTGTTGAGTTGGAGTCAATAGGATGTCTGTGCGCGGCTGCAATCCATAAGGAAGCTTTGAAGGCACTGGAATGTCGTAGGTGGTTAACAGATATTCCAAAGTGACGGCTTGCGTCGTTACGGTGCTGTCGTCACCGCTGGGCCGTAAAGCCAGGGTGAGTTTTGAACCGGCATAGATGAGATAATTGAGGGTAATCGCATCTTGTGGCGTCACGATGAGCGTGATGATATCCGGAGGATCTGCTACAGTCTGAATGGTCTCACCATCGGCATTCGTGATGGTGCCGCCATAAGCATTCTCAACTTCATTGCCTTTTGCGTCAGTGTAAAAGAAATTGCCCACATGCAACACAGTGATGTTTTGCAAGACCGTCTGGCTGACCAGGCGCGAGCGTTGTATTTCGGGGGGAACAACAAAATACGGCGTATTAAACAGGGGTTCCACTTGCAGTGGTTTTGCATCTCCACCCGGAACGATAAGAACGGAGGGCACACCGTTCTCATCGAACGACAAAAGAGCAGCGTCGTTTGGCAGTCGGGTCTGCAATTCTTGATCCAAGTCTGTTACCAATAGTGAAGCGATTAGATTTACACGATCTCCGGCTCGCAATCCATACGCCAAGCCGGAGAAGCGATCAATGGGGATTGGGAAAGCGACCATACCTGAGGGTATTAGGAGCGCTGTATCAGAGCCAACTTCCGCCAGGTCGGCGTCAAAGGCAACTACCATACTATTGGTCAAAGGAGTCCCGGGATCGATGTCGAACCGGGAGCGCTGGCCGACCACTTGGTCTATATTCGTGAACAAATTGGAAATCGTTTGTTCAGTAGGATAAGCGAGATAACCCAGCATTTCGGCGGTAATCACCTGGCCGCGGGTAACAGGTTGAACCACCATTACCACATCCGTGGTTGCCGGCACCTGGCTCTGGCCTTGTGGGGCTGCGTTTAGGTTTAGCAAGGCATACGCGGCCACCACGCCCAAGATAACCACAATGGCGAGCACGATTAAAAGTCTTCCCAGTCGCATATTTTCCCTTTCTTTAACAGCTTACATGTTGACTTTGCTGTTAGGCCAACGTATCTTACGTAGCCAGGCTCTAATGTCAAGCGCCCCAGAGTACTGGCTCCAGGACACTGTTCGCAATCATAGTCTACATGAGAACATAGTTCACCGCCACAACGACAATGGCTAACCTTGTTAAGTACGTAGCCCCGACAATCGCCGGGGCTACGAACAAAACGAATTGAATAGATTAGCCTATATAGCGTTGACGATATTTTGGAAAACGTTTGTAACGGAACCACCGAGCAAGGCTAGCACCACGATAACCACAATGGCAACTAAAACGAGGATTAACGCGTACTCTACAAGCCCTTGGCCCTTTTCCTTGGCAAAGAACATGGCTGGATTCCTCCTTTCACCGGGACTATCCGCCGTTGGTCGGACGCAGGGTAATTATAGGAACACTCCCCTTCTCAGCGCAATAGAATTTAGGTACTAACCCAAACAAAAACGTTAGTTGATTAGCGGCTTCGCCTCAGCAGAAACGCTGAAGGTAATGCGCGCCCCTTGACCGATTACGCTATCCAATTCGAAGCTTCCACCCAGTAATTCCATGCGCTCGCGAATAGCTTTCACGGTCAACTCTGCCTCATCGGGGATGGCAAGCGGATCGAAGCCGCGACCGTTATCTTCAATACTGGCGCGCACTTGCCGTTCGCCGATGTCCAGTTGCACCTTGATGCTGCTGGCCTGATTATGCAGCGAGTTGCTACTAAGCAACTCCTGCACCGCGCGGAAAATGATGACCTCTAGGTAGGGTTCCAGCCGGCGCTCAGAGCCGCTGACGGTAAGATTGATTTCGGTGCCGGTCTTCTCCGCCAGGTTCTTCGCGTAACGTTTAATGGTCGGCACCAACCCCAGGTCATCGAGCATCATGGGGCGCAAATCGAAAATGAAATCACGTATCTTCTGGAAGGTGGTCGAGGCCGCTGCCTTAAGACTGTTCAACTCTTGGCGAGCCTGATCCTGATCCACTTCAAACAGGCGCAGCGCGATCTCAGTTTGCAAAATGAAATTCGACAATGCCTGCGCCGGTCCATCGTGCATCTGTCGCGAGAGCCGCTGGCGTTCCGCCTCTTGCGCTTGGGTCATCACCTCGATGGAAGCATGCGGGCTGCGTCCTTCTTTTACCTCTGGCGCCCCAATCTGTATCCCTTCGCGGACTTTCTTCAACAACTCCAGCATCCGTTCCAGGTGGCTGCGATCGCTTTGCAGTTTCTCAAGCTGGCCGCGCATCACCACCAGCCGCTGCTGCGCTTCCAGGGCTGCATCGTAAGCCACGCGGACATCGGCGGGCGGCACCTGGTCGAGCTGCGACTGGATTTGCTGTAAATGGGCGTTGATCGTCGCGTTGCGTTGCGTGAGCTTATCCACTTCCCCCTTGCTTTGTTCCAACAAAAGGTCTATCTCTTTCGATTCCTTTTGCGTGTTACTGATTTCCCGGTCGATTTCCTCCACTAATGCTTTCGATTTAGCATCTTTACCTTGAGTCTTCGATTTATCCGCTGCCAACTTTTACTCCCGCGCCTGATCTTGGTTTTCGTATAGCCGTACCCAGCCGCGGCGCAATGCGTAAACTGCCGCCTGAGTGCGATCTTCTACATTTAATTTGCGAAGGATGGCCGTAACATGGTTCTTTACGGTTTGGTGACTGATATCCAATGATTTGGCGATTTCCTTGTTGCTCATCCCGCGGGTTACACATTCGAGCACTTCCATTTCACGGCCCGAGAGCGGCTCGAAGGGTTCGCCAGGATCGCTGTAGGCTCGAGAGGATAAAACAGTGTGCTCGGTGAGCCAGCGCTGCAAACCCGGCAAATCAAATTCCGTTTCGGAAACCACGTACTTGCCCTGGAACACTGCGCGCACGGTCTGCACTAGTTTCTGGGGGTCGATATCTTTCACGCAGTAAGCTGCCGCGCCTGCCGCCATGGAATGCACCACCTGCGAATAATCGTCATAACCGGTCAGCAGCACCACACGCGTCTTGACTTTGGCCTCCCTTAAATGGCGGGTCAATTGTTGTCCGTTGAGGTTGGGCAGGTTCACGTCGACAACCGCGATGTTGGGTTGCAATTCCTTGATCAAAGACAGGCCTTCGTCGCCGCTGGAAGCCTGGCCCAATACCTTAAAGTCCTTCTCCAGCAAAAACGCGTCCACAACTCCCTGCCGGAAAAGCGGATGGTCGTCCACCACGACTACGGTGATTTTTGCCATCATGGTCTCACGTCACGCGAAGTATAGCATAGGCAAAAGTTGCATACATCGTTAAAGGTTTGAAGGTTTAAGGTTAAAGGTGGGGCTAAATAGCTGAGTGAATTCAGCGTTCAGCCGTAGCCCACATATTGAGTCCGAATTCGAAATAACCGAAGCGCACGCGATGCATCTCGAAGCCTCCCCGCCCGAAATACCAGCCAAGCAGCGGCAAGGTGTAGGCAAAGACGTGCTCATTGATCTCCTCCGCGCTCACCAATTTCAGGCGCGCCATCAGACGCAGCAACCCATCGGACCAGGAGGACGGCGTGGTGATGATCACCCGGCCGCCCGGCTTGAGGACGCGATGGGATTCTTTAAGGAGATTCTCCAAGCTGGCCGGGTCGAGGTGCTCTGCCACAGCCAGCATGGTTATGACGTCCATATGGCCTGTGTTGAACGGGAGTTCAGGATGGTCATTCAGGTTCAAGGTATGCCAGTGGATTTCGGATCCCCCGATAGATGGCGGCAACTGATCTATGGCGAATTTTTCCTCGAAGGAGGTATGGGAGAGGAAGTAGGGATAGGAACCGCAGCCAATATCCAAGATGCGGCCCGAGCGCAATTCGGCGGGGATGAGGCGGTTTGCTCGGGAGGCCCGTTGTTGCGCCAGGAAGGGTTCCAACAGCCCGGAGCCACGGGTCACCTGAGTGCTATCCGGTGGCGTCGCCATGCTTATCGTCCATATAACACCGAAATTTTGTCTTCATATAATAGCTGCCAGCCCTCATCTGGCAGGATTTTCGCCAGCGGCCACTCAGGTTCAATCAGCACCAATCGTATGCCCCATCGGTCGAGTGCACCCAACCCTACCGAATTAATATTCACAGTGTTCAGCCACTCGCGGAGCACGCCATCACTGTACAGGTCTGTGCGCCCATCTACATACACAGGATAATCGCGCAGGTTCCAAATCAAGTAGCCACCCCAGTTATACGAATTGAACAAGTTACCGTAAGGTTGCTCTTCTTTAATGTACTCAACAGCGCCGATAGGGAAATCCCCCGCGTAATCTTCGCGGTTGGCCTTATCCGGATAGAAAACCCTTGCGCGGGCGGCCACGGCCAGAACCAGCACCAATAGGATAGCCACGTTAAGCGCTTTCTGCCATCGGGCCGCCTTGGTTCGACTTGGTTTCCAACGTAGCTTCTTTCGCAGTTCTTCGATTGACGGCGCAGCGTAACGAGTAAGCACGATCGGCGCCACTAGCGCAAACAAGGGCATGTTGCGCCCGGCCAACAGCGTGAGGTATACCGCAGCGGTCATCAAAAGAAAATCGCTGAGCGCAACGCGTTTGCGAGAAGCGCTCAAAGCGCCCAGGGTCAGCAACAGCAACCAGATGAAAGGCTGCGTTCCCGGCTCATGGAAATTGGGCGATTGCCACTCTTCGATAAAATCGCGCAAAACACCGATCGATACTGTTTCGAAGGGGTAACCGAAGATAGTCAGCCCGGAGGGATTGAGGCTGGCGGCCACCAGTAAAGCGAAGCTAACCAAAACAAAGGCTCCTAGCCGGCCGCGTATGGCCGCATTGAACTTCTTCCGACGCAGGGGCCAGTTTGCAGCCAGCCACCGGACTAACTCGTCGACGAAATAAATGCCGACGAGAATGAAACCCATCGCAAAACCGGGGTGGCTATTAACCCAGATCGCCATCAAAACGGGCAGCCAGATGAGTCGGCGTTTTCGTCCCCAGCGGAAATCTTCCAGGATCCAAATGAATATGGCACTCAGCACAAAAGTCGCCATGTAAGGCCGCGCCGCCCAGTACACACCTGAAACAGCGGTGGCCAGCACCAGCACAAAGGCCCGCAAAAAAGCTCCGCCCGACATGGACAGATAAATAAAAGCGAAAGCCAGGGTGATCGTAGCAGCCACCCAAATGTTGAGCCCGCCAGGGCCAAACCAGCTATAGATGAAATAAAGCTTAAGTTCCATGAGCCAGGCAGTACTCGGGTAGCGCCAGGGCTCCCCATCCCGAGTGAATGAAAATGAGTCCGTGGTAGGGATGGTGCGCTGCTGGAGGATGACTTCGCCGGTGCGCAAATGCCACCAGGTGTCCGTATCCATGGAGAAGCGCAAGCCCATGGCAAAAATGGCCAGAAAGGTGAGGGCAAAGATTAGATTGCGGAAGGACATGGCGATGGTAGTTGTAATAATGCTACTACAAACCCCTCATCCAGCACTCTCCCCCAAGCGGGAGAGTATTGGTATCCTGGTCAGGGGATAGTTACCGTATTGTAATAAGCAAACATTTCCCCTCGATTGGTTATTCCCACCTGAATAAACGGTGGCATAAAGTATATTTCATCAGTCGCAGCTCTCCAAACAAAAAAGAAATAATCTCCTCCTTTTTCACCCGCTTCATAGTCAAGGCCGGCCTGCAATGACGAAAACTCGGGTATCGCAGCACGTACAAATTCTTCGGCTCTGCTTGCCAAATCAGCTTGAGTGAGGACCGGACCGCTCGTCCCGATCCCCGAACGCGCTATACCCGGCGAATCGCGAGCATCAATCTCGACCACGGTATTGGTCGCGGGCTCGACGTAGAATCTTCTCCCCTCCTGATCTTGATACAACTCGACCTGCAAATCGCCATGAGGGGAATTAGCCATGTTTGTGGTCTCAATGTAATTCAGCTCGGAGGGTGGGAAGCCAGCAAGTTCTTGTATCCGTTGGATAGCTGCAATGGGACTGCTCGCTGTCGGAGCTGAGCAGGAACTGGCAAAAAGGAGCGAGTTAACAAAAAGAAAGACGATAGATTTTTTCAATATGGACCCTCCTTTGAAAGGACGCCTTGCGGCGTCCTTTTGATTCGCTAAGCCTCCCCTAAATACTCCTTCAGCTTCTTCGCCACGACAGGATGGCGGAGGCGGCTGAGCGCCTGGGCTTCGATCTGGCGGACACGTTCACGGGTCACGCCCATTTTTGAACCCACCTCTTCGAGAGTGTAGGCCTGGCCATCCAGCAGGCCATAGCGGAGTTGCAGAATACGCACTTCGCGCGGCGGCAAGCCATCGAGCACTTCGCCGAGGTGTTCGCGAAGCAAATTGTAGGTAGCCGAGTCGTCGGGTGCAGGCGCTTCGTAATCTTGGATAAAATCGCCCAGCACTGAGTCTTCCTCGTCGTCGGTAGGCGTCTCCAGCGACAGTGGGCGGCGCGCCACCTGGATCATGTTCTCTACTTTCTTGGGGTGCACATCCAGCGCAACGGCCAACTCCTCGACTGAGGGATCGCGTCCTAGGCGCTGGGTTAGCTGGTGCTGTATGCGCAGCAGCTTGTTAATCTGATCGCCCATATGTACCGGCACGCGGATAGTGCGGCCCTGGTCGGCAATGGCGCGGGTAACCGCTTGGCGGATCCACCAGGTAGCGTAGGTGCTGAATTTATGGCCGCGGCGGTAATCGAACTTCTTGGCGGCACGAATGAGGCCAATGTTGCCCTCCTGGATCAGATCCTGGAAAGGCACCCCGCGGCCCATGTATTTCTTTGCGACACTGATAACCAGGCGCGAGTTGGCGGTGATCAGGTGCTCGCGGGCCGCCCAGCCGTCTTCGATGTTGCGGCGGTGCTTGGGCCGCTGTTGCTCTTCAAAGCGGCCGGAAGCCAGCACTTGGCGGGCTACGCGGCCGCGCTCGATGCGCTTGGCCAACTGCACTTCTTCGAGAGCGGTCAGCAAGGGGACACGGCCGACCTCTTTAAGGTAGAGGCCGATCATGTCGTCGGTATCGATATTGGCTAAATAGTTGTCGTCGGCTTCCCTTTGCCGCTTGGTCTCTTTTTCCTCTTCTTCAATATCCTCATCGGCGCTCAGGTCGGCATCATCGGGCTGGACGACTTCGGCGTCATCCACATAAGGGATGCCTGCGCTAAGCAGAGCGGCAAAGGTCTCCTCTAACTTATCTACATCACGTTCGGCTTCGGGGAAGAAATTCAGGATGTCGTCAATGGTGACGTACCCCTGTTTGCGCCCCAATTCAATGAGCCGGACCACCGCTGGATGGTCGCGGTCATGCTCCTGGTCCAATAT
>JAMCZK010000022.1 GCA_023485685.1 Chloroflexota bacterium
ACGTCTGCGCGACCAGGTTGATCGCCTCAGTGGCGTTCTTGGTGAAGATGATCTCGCGCGGCTTGGTTGCATTGATGAATCTGGCGACTTTGACCCGCGCGGACTCGTAGGCTGCGGTAGCTTCTTCCGCCAGCGTGTGCACACCGCGGTGGATGTTGGAATATCCCTGGCGATAGAACGAATCCATCGCCTCGATGACTTGCTTTGGCTTCTGGCTGCTGGCTCCCGAATCCAGGTACACCAGCTTGACCCCAGGGCGTACTTCTACGTCGAGGACGGGAAAATCCGCCCGGATACGATTTACGTCTAAAGCCTGCACCTTGGGAGGGGTGGCCATCTTCTACTTCCTTGGGCGGCGCTTGCTCTTGCGGGCGGCGCGGATCTGTTGGGAATTTGGCGGACACCACAGCACATGGTCCGGCACCATCCAGCCGTCGGTCAAATACACGGGTTCGTTGAATTGTACGGCGACGATCTTTGGATCCACCTGTACGACTACGCCTTCCAGCCAGCCGCGCACGCGGTTGCCTTTCTCATCTTCATGGTCGCAATACACTTCTACGCGTTCACCGACAGCGTAAACATCCTCACGGTCGGGGGCGGTAGTAAATCTTAATTCGGTCAATCGGTCCTCCAAAAAGGTTATGAGATTGCTTCGTTGGCCTTCGGCCAGCCTGCAATGGCAGACGGCAACTTTGTTGCCTTTCTGCCAGTTCTGTCAATCGGGCCTCCAAAAAATTGAGCTTTCAGCAGTCAGCTTTCAGCTCTTAGCTGTATGCTATAAGCCATAAGCTGATGGCTTGCAATTGTAAGTAACCAATAACTAATCTCCAGTCTCCGATCTCTCAATATACAGTCATTTCAACTTCTGAACAATAGCTTGCTGGAACCTCTCACGTACCCCTTCGTAAGGGATGCGCTGCATGATTGGGTCGAAGAAGCCTTCCACAATCAGCCTGCGGGCATCCCGGTTCGGGATGCCGCGGCTCAGCAGGTAAAACAATTCGGTCTCGTCGATCTTGCCTACGGTAGCGCCGTGGGTGCAACGCACATCATCAGCCTGGATCTCCAGCCCGGGGATGGAATCGGCCCGGGCATGCTTGCTCAACACCAGGTTACGGTTGGCTTGATAACCGTCTGTGCGCTGGGCGTCGGGTGCTACGTGAATCATGCCCTGCCAGACCGAGCGGCTCTTATCCTCTAGGGCGCCCTTAAACAGAAGGTCACTGGTGGTGTGGGGCGCCAGATGGTTCTGCTGGGTATCGTGATCCAGGTGCTGTTCACCGTCGGTGAAGTAGAAACCAGACATGCGCGCTGTGCTGCCCTCACCCTCCAGGTTGATCTCGGAGAAGTTCTTGGTTAGCCGGCTGCCCAGGGCGCCAAAGATCCAGTCCAGATTGGCATCTCGCATCAAGCGGGCGCGCTCATGGCTGAAATTCCAAACGTGTTCACCCCAGGATTGCAGCTCCACGAACCGCAGGCTGGCACCTTCGCCCACATGCAGCTCCACGATGCCAGCATGCAGAGTCTGTTGATCCGCGGTGGGCGAGGCGGCTTCGTGAACGTAGGTCACTGAAGCGCCGTCATCCACCCAAACAAGGATGTGGGAGAAATACGCCAATCCACTGCCAGGACCCCAAAACATCGAATGCAAGGGTTCGTCCACTGTGATGCCTTTGGGCACATAGAGCAGCACACCGCGGCTAGCGAGTGCAGCGGCCATGGCGGCGAACTTTCCTTCGCCAGGCTTCACAACCTGGCCAAGAGCTTTCTTGAGCAACTCAGGGTGCTTCTTGGCTGCCGTGGCTAAATCGGTGAAAACCACGCCCTGCTTGGCAATGGTTTTGCTCAATTCGACATTCGCGCCATTCGGGCTCAGAACGATCTGGCCGCCATGCCCTTTGCCCACCAGCGGCTTTAGCAATCGCTTGGGCACATTAGGCAGCTTGGCAGCCTTCTTCTTGTCTGGGAGCGCGAAGCTGCCAGTCTGAAGGTTGCGAATATCGGTTCGGCGCCAGGCCTCCTGGGTAATTTGCGGCAATCCAAGCGATTGGTATTGCTTCCACGCTTGCTGTTGATAGCTGCGCAGAAAGGTTGTTTCTTTCGCGCCGTTGGCCAATGAGGGGATCATCTCCTTGGTAAAGGAGAAGGTCCCAGCGGGTTCTGCCGTCGGGCGTCCAGTTGAAGTTACGCGTTTGATAACGCGGGTGACTTTTCGTTCTGCCATTCTGATTACTTCCCGACTCAGCCGATCGAGCCTTCCATCTGAAGCTGGATCAGACGGTTCATCTCGATGGCATATTCCATGGGCAGCTCTTTCACCAGCGGCTCGATGAAGCCAGACACCACCATGGTGGCCGCTTGCTCCTCTGTCATGCCGCGGCTCATCAGGTAGAAGAGCTGCTCTTCGCCGACTTTGGAGACCGAGGCTTCGTGGCCCACGGTAACGTCTTCGGCGTCAATTTCAATGTAAGGATAAGTGTCTGAGCGCGAGGTCTCGTCCAGCAGTAGCGCATCGCAAACCACATTGGATTTGGAACCCACCGCACTGGGGTGCACTTTTAGCAAACCTCGATAGGATGCGCGCCCGCCGCTCTTGCTGATGGATTTCGAAGTGATCTTGCTGGTGGTGTTTGGCGCGAAATGGATCGCCTTGCCGCCAGTATCCTGGTGCTGCTTCTTGGACGCGAATGCCATGGAAAGGATCTCGCCATGAGCACCTTCGCCAAGCAAATAACAGGATGGATACTTCATGGTCAGCTTGCTGCCCAGATTAGCATCCACCCATTCCATGGTGCCATTCTCGTATACGTGGGCGCGCTGGGTCACCAGGTTGTACATGTTGTTGGACCAATTCTGAATTGTGGTGTATCGGAAACGCGCGTCTTTCTTGACAACGATCTCGATGACACCGCTGTGGAACGAGTCGGTGGTGTAGATAGGTGCGGTGCAGCCTTCAACGTAATGCGCCTGTGCGCCTTCTTCTACGATGATCAGCGTGCGTTCAAACTGACCCTGGTCAGCCTGGTTGACGCGGAAGTAGGCCTGCAAAGGCATCTCAACCGTGACGCCCTTTGGAATATAGACGAACGAGCCGCCGGACCAAACTGCGGAATTCAAGGCGGCAAATTTGTTGTCCTCGATCGGGATGATCTGGCTGAAATATTCTCGGAACAGATCGGGGTGATCGCGCAGACCGTGTTCGATGCTCTTGAAGATCACGCCTTTTTCAGCCAGGTGTTGCTGGATGTTGTGGTACACCATCTCCGATTCGTACTGGGCACCAACACCGGCCAGGAATTTCTGTTCGGCTTCTGGGATTCCCAATCTTTCGAAGGTGCGTTTAATATCTGCAGGCACTTGGTCCCAGTTTTTGCCTTCAGCCCCAGCAGGCTTTGAATAGAAGTAGATCTCGTCCAGGTTCAGTTTGCTTAGGTCACCGCCCCAGGCGGGCATCGGGCGCGATTGGAAATGCTTCAGCGCCTTGAGCCGGAACTCCAGCATCCATTCGGGTTCTTCCTTCTTGGCGCTGATCTGGCGCACGATTTCTTCGTCGAGGCCCTTGCGTGTACGGAAGACGGGTTTCGCTTCGTCTACAAAGTTGTATTTGTATTCATCGATGCCGGAGAGCAGCTCCGCATCCTCTTTATGTCGTTCAGCAGTCTTATCCAGTGCCATGTTTCACCTCTAAGTTCGTCTTTGCGAGGGCGCTTTTGCGCCCGAAGCAATCCCCAAGATTGTCCGGAAGATTGCTTCGTCGGCGTTGCTGCGCAACGCCTTCCTCGCAATGACGGCTAGGCCGTCACCTTCTCATCCTGTTTTTCGCGGATCCAATCGTAGCCTTTTTCTTCCAGCTTCAGCGCCAGGTCTGGCCCGCCGGTTTCGGCGATCTTGCCATTCAGCATAATGTGCACCACATCCGGCTTCACGTAGTTAAGGATGCGTTGATAGTGAGTAATCACCAAAGCGCCGAAGTTCGGGCCGCGCAGGGCTTCCACGCCTTCTGCCACGTTGCGCAGCGCGTCGATATCCAGCCCAGAGTCGGTTTCATCGAGGATGGCGATTTCGGGGTTTAAGGTAGCCATCTGCAGGATTTCAGCCCGCTTCTTCTCACCGCCCGAAAAGCCCTCGTTCAGGTAGCGGCCTGCAAAACTGTGGTCCATCTTGAGCAGATCCATCTTTTCTTTGAGCAACTTGCGGAACTCTGGTATCGGCAAGCCTTTGTCCTCTGGATCCTTGGCTTTGCGATGGGAATTGATCGCGGTTCTCAGGAAGTTGGCGATGCTCACGCCTGGAATGGCGACGGGATACTGAAATGCCAAGAATAAACCCAAATGGGAGCGTTCGGCGGGATCGAGATCCAAAATGTTCTGGCCTTTGAAAAGCACCTCGCCGGAGGTAACTTCGTAACCGGGATGACCCATCAGAGTGTAGGCGAGGGTTGTTTTTCCGCTGCCATTGGGTCCCATTAGGGCATGCACCCTGCCTTGCTCTATGGTGAGATCCAGCCCTTTGAGGATTTCGTTTCCGCCTACGTTTACGCGCAGTTCGTGGATGACTAATTCGGACATGAAACGGGTATACTCCTTGTTTCTGTTGGCTCAGGCGAAAAGACGGGGAAATTTTCAACCTGGGTGTTATTTAATGCGGGCAAATTATAGCAGGTTTGCTGTGAGGGGTCAATATTTATGAGGATATTCTAAAATATTGACAGCTAAATCCCGGAATGTTATACTCATCGACATCATGGGTTCTACCCGTAATCATGTGTTGCAGCACCTACTTACCCAACAGCGCTGCACAATAAACGACCTGGCCCAAGCGGTTAAGATCAATCCCATTTCCGTGCGCCACCACATCACTAAATTGGAGAACGACGGGCTGGTCGATTCCGCCGAAGAACGGCACGGGGTGGGGCGACCGCGTCGGGTGTACTTCCTCACTGAAGCCGGCATGGAGTTGTTCCCAGGGCGCACGATACATTTCACAAACAAACTGCTCGATCAGCTTAAGAGCCAGCTTTCAGCAGAGGCCTATAACAAACTTTTCGACAAAATGGCCGCCAGCATCAGCGATAATTATCTCAGCGAGGCAGATTTCGACAGCCTCACCTTGGACCAGCGCTTGGACTTGATTGAGAATTGGTTGACCAACGAAGGATACACGGTGCAGGTCGAGCGAAATGCGCAGGAAATTGTGATCAAGGAGAGTAGCTGCCCTTATTACTACGTAGGCCAGACACATGAAGAAGTCTGCACCATCGACAAACGTTTGATCGCCAAAGTTTTATCCGCAGACCCGGAACGTACGAGTTGTTTACTAAGCGGCGACAGTCATTGCACCTATGTGGTGCCGCTATCCGCTATCAAGGAAAATATTACGATTTGAACGGAGAAACATATCTATGAGTCCAGTTGCCTCGCAAGACCCGGCCAAGCAGGCCATCTGGGAAATTGAAAGCACGCACCCCGACCTTACGGAATCGGTTGAGAATTCTTTGCGCCAGGTGGTAGATCCTGAGATTGGCCTCAATGTTATCGAGCTGGGTCTTGTGCGCAACGTTCAACTGAACGACAAGGAAAACAAGGCCACGGTCACCATGATCATGACCACGCCTTTCTGCCCATATGCTCCCGCGCTGCTGGAGATGACCCGCCAGAAAGCTGCGGAAGCCTTGAAGCGCGACACCACTGTACAAATGGGCGCTGAACTATGGGACCTTTCGTACATGGAAGAAGGCGCCGGTGCCGATTGGGGAATTTTCTAACGGCAAACCCCATCCCCGGCCTTCCCCTTGAAAAGGGAAAGGGATTCGCTTTCAGGTGAACTAGGAGTTTGGAAACTAAGAATGGAATCCGACTGAATTGCGGATCGAAGAATACATCACCAAACCCAAAGGCGCGCAATTTGGAAAATGGTGGTCTTTTTGTCAAAACTTCAACGGTTTCTAATCCAGTGATAAGAATAGGTAAATCTGTGGTGATTGCGGCTTGATCCAGACGTATGTGACGGACGAAGAAGCTTGGCGAAGTAAAAACTCAGTGGGAGAAGATTAGGTAACCTTTCGTTTTTTCCTTCCATGCTCAAATTTGGCTATTTCTTCAGAAACAGCCAATATGGCCAAAAGTATTTGGGTAGAGAGTTTTGGACTCTCATGATTTCCGCGATTTCCGTGAAGGATCGGATTCCGTTTTGGCAGTAGCGTATCTAGGAACAGGCTTGTAAGACTCTGTAGAACAGTGTCCCCAGGAAAATTGGCATGATCTATCTTTGAACGCCAGCCTGTGAGTGCTAGTGGTTTACCTCGTTTGTCCGATTTAATATTTCCGTCACTTCCCTTTGCGTAGAGCTTTCCATTTTTTGAGACTGCCTGCCCTCGAATGATTAGAACATCAGTAAATATTCCTTCGAGTTGAGGCAAAAGTACGGATATGGCGGTTGAATAATCACTCCTTTTGTGCAGCAGTAATCCATTCTCAATTTTTTTCCACCGGGTTCGTAGGAATTTGGAACCATCAATTGCTGTCTCAAGCCTGGATGCAAACTCGTCCTTCCTTGTCCATGTGATTAGTTTTTTTGTAATGTTTGCTGCTTTTGTCTCTTCTGGTTTTCCCGCAAGGCTAATCAAAAAGCCTCCCTCGAATAAGTGGGCGGAAAAACTGAACCCGGTGTTTGATAGGTTTTCACGCGCCTCCTGCATTTTGGTAACAGCATTTGCCCATATGCTTAGATCCGGTAAATTCTCGAATAAGCGAAATCTGAGTTTTTGTGGTTCAAATATCGTTTTAGTTAAATTTTTGGAGAAATAATCCGTAAATTCTGAAAACTGTTTAAATACATCAAGTTGTTGTGTTAATCCCTGAGTTATTGAATTTAGCGAATTGATTTGCGTATTTATGATCTCGGCAAAAAGATGACGATTACTCTCATTAATAGGTTCAGTAATTTGGAAAATCTGTTTCCTCATTTCAGACGTAAAGTCCAACAACATGTTCGTTTTTATGGAAGATGCGAGATTCCGAACGCTATCTAAAGCAGGCTGGATTGCAGTATGTATTTGATCGAGCCAGTACCTTTCTTGTTTGAAGAGGAGTTGCTTAAAAATATCGAAATTCTCGACACGTTGGTAATAACTCGGATTTATGTTTTTTTCCTCCCTCGCCCAAGTATCAGCAATTATTAATAAAAATGGCGTCATCCCATTTGCGGATTTCTTCGAGGTTGGTTTCGGGTGACGTTATTATTCCAATTAGAAACATCTCGAGGAATTCCCTGTCGGATAAATTCGCATTTTTTAGATCTTCAAGACGACGCAGATCCCCGAACCTTATAGTCCTTAGACGTAGACCATTGTTGTCGATAATAGATTGGGTAACATTTTCCCCTGCAACTGCCCGAACCAAATCTGTATCAATTTGAATTTGCCTGGCCATTATGGCCTCGAGTGCGAGAGAAAGAATTCCAGCATCATTTCATTGGCTGAGATGTCCTGGGTCGGCGGGTCCGAGGCCAGGCCGCGGTCGGCACCCGGCCAGGCGTGGCCGCCATCCGCGATGGTGACTAACACAACATCAGCTCCACCTACACAATTTGAATAAGTATCGATGACGATATTTGCCATCAGCCAGTGTTTCGGACACCGGTATGGGACCGCATCCATTGGCTTCCGCCCAGAACTGAATTGATGTTGCAACAGGAAGGTCGATTCTTCCTTTGCTCAGGGCCGCGGTACCCATTCCTCCTTCGTAGGGAACATTATGATCCTGCATTCCATGGAAAGCGATAACGGCTACAGGCGCCGATGAAGTTGGGATCACGAACTCTTGGCTGGCTTCAGACGCTTGTCCTCCAATGGTGGCGGCAATTGGAGCAATGGCTGCGACCTTGTCGGCTAGTTCGGCGCCTGTTCGGTAAGCCAGCATGCCGCCATTTGAGATCCCAGTAACGTAAATCATATTCTCATCAATCGCATATTGAGCTGGTAATATGCCGATCAATGAGTCAAGGAAGGCCACATCATCCACCTGCTGTTCCAGTGCAGATTCACAGCAGTGGCCTGAATTCCAGGTTAGAACGCGATCATCCAAGCGACCGCGGCCATTCGGATAAGCAACGGCAAAACTAAATTGGTCAGCATCCTCGTCCATTTCAGTTAATCGTTGAATGCCTGCGGCATTTTGGCCGCCACCGTGGAGAACAATGACCAGGGGAAGCTGGCTGCTGCCATCGTAAGCCGGCGGGAGATGCAAAATCACCTCGCGCTCGTCGCCTTGGGGGCCCATACTGAGCGTGTAGTTTCCTGGCGACACGCTCTCCCCAGCGATGGGCGTTGATGAGTTGGGGATGACCGTCTGTTCAAGCCGGGCAGGGCGCTGGCAAGCAGAGACTGCGAGAGTTATGAGCAAGAGTACGATTATTTTCTTCACGAGAGATCCTGCTATAAGGCGAACCATTTTTTCAAAGTTTTGTCGATGTCGCGGCATTATAATTCACCGGAATATTTAGCTGCGCGATATGGCTTCCACGAAAAAACAGAAACGAAAGACTGGCTTGCTCTTGGCCGGCGACATCGGCGCCACCAATACGCGCGTCGCTCTTTTTGATCCAGAAGGCGACCTGCGCAAGCCTACTCGTGTAAATACTTACGCGGGCGCCGACTATCCGGGGTTGGTCGAGGTCTTGCGCGATTACCTCAAAGGTAGTGACACACCAGTGGTGGCTGCTTGCTTCGGCGCCGCGGGCCCTGTGGTGGAAGGACAAGTCAGCCTCACCAACATCAATTGGGTGGTGAATTCCGCCGAGCTTTGTGCCAAATTCGGCTGGCAGTTTGCCTGGCTGATCAATGATCTAAAGGCCATCGCTAATGCGATTCCGCTCCTCGAGCCTGACGAGCTCAAAATGCTTAATGCCGGGATTCCCGAGAAGCACGGGACAATCGCTGTAATCGCGCCAGGCACCGGTTTAGGCATCGGATATCTGACCTGGGCCGCTGGCCGCTACCGCGCCTACGCCACCGAAGGCGGTCACGCCGATTTTGCTCCTGTGAATGCAATCCAGGATGAAATGCTTGGCTATTTACGCGGCAAATTCAAGCAGGTGGCTATTGAGCACGTATGCGGCGGGGTGGGGCTGCCCAATATCTACGAATTCCTCAAAGCAAGCGGCCGGGCTGAGGAACCCGCCTGGCTGGCCAACGAACTGGTGACTTCGCCCGACCCGACCCCTGTGATCGTCGATAACGCCATGGCGGCCAAACCGGGATCCGAGATTTGCCAGCAAACCATGGAAATCTTCATTACCGTGCTGGCGGGCGAGGCCGGCAGCCTGGCGCTGCAACTTGGAGCTACCGGGGGCATTTATATCGGAGGAGGCATCCCTCCTCGAATCCTGCCAGCTTTCGAGCGCTATGGTTTCATGCAAACCTTCCTGGCCAAGACCGGCTATGAGTATTACCTGGAGCGATTTCCAGTGAACATCATCCTTCATCCCGAGCCCGGGCTGTTGGGGGCCGCTGACTATGGCGTCCAGCAGCTGCACTATCCAGAGGGTGTTTAGTTTAATAATCTAAGGGAGACATGCCAAAGGCAATATGGAATGGCCAAATCTTGGCTAAAGCGACCGTACGCTTATGGACGAAGGGAACTATTATTTCCCTCCCGAGGCGGTCAGCCGCCAATTTTTATCGAAAGCGATTCCCATACCATGGAAGGGTACGGCTAGCTAGGACATCTGCGTGGGCATTAACCTGCGAGCAGGGAATCATTAACCTGCTACTAATGCCAGGCAAATCAGTTTCTAATGCTCCCCATGCTACACTGACCCCAGCAGTTCGCCCTTAAATTACCACTCGTTACGCCGTCAATTGAGCTGCTTGAAATCCCGCCAGACCGGCGGTCAAATTTTGCCTGCGACTGGTTTCAATAACGCAGGTCCTGGGGCTTCGTTCTTTTTCATAAGATCTTAATCCGACGAAGCTACTCTGGTTGTGGAGGCATACTTTTAGAATGAATCTAAAGACCATCGAAGCGTTTGAGAACGACGAAGTCAACGAAGAAGAAGCCCTGGAGCGCCTGCTGAAGCTGGGTCGCAAACAGGGTTTTGTGAGCATCGATAACGTCTTGCAGTTAGTCCCTGGCGAACAACGCCAGTCCGAACAGCTGGAAGAGATCTTCGAAGCGCTGCTCAGCGCGGGCATTCCCCTCGTCGAAGACGAAGAAACCGATTTGGCGGAAGCTGATTTGGATGATTTGGATGATGAGGAAGACAGCGAACCCGATAAGGAAGTCTATCTTTCCCACGACGATCACGATATGGAAACCGATACCAGTGACTTGGTGCGCTTGTATTTCAACGAAGCCGCTTCTGTGCCTCTATTGACTGCCAAGGAAGAAGTGAACCTGGCGAAGGCCATGGAGCGCGGCAATTCGGCACGCGCCAAGCTGGCCGAGAAAGGCCTCAGCCCCAGCAAACGCAAGCAACTCTTGGAAGATGTGCAAAAGGGATGGGACGCGCGCCAGCACCTGATTGTTGCTAATTCTCGCTTGGTGATTAGCATAGCCAAGAAAAACATGAACCGCGGTTTGCCGCTGATCGACTTGATCCAGGAAGGCAATATTGGCCTGATGCGTGCCGCAAAGAAGTTCGATTATCGACGCGGATTCAAATTCAGCACCTACGCCACCTGGTGGATTCGCCAGGCGATCACCCGCGCCATTTCCAACAAGTCGCGCACCATCCGCATTCCCGCCCACATGGGCGACAAAATTTCTAAGCTGATGCGCATGAAGAACACGCTCAAGCAGGAATATCGCCGCGAACCCACGCTACTAGAATTGGCCGATGCGCTGGATACTAGCCCGCAAGAAGTGGAGCTGATCACCAAGGCGGCCTTCCAGCCGCATTCGCTGGAGACCCCCATCGGCGCCGATGAAGATTCGGTGTTGGGCGAGATCATCGAAGATGAGACCGCGCCTTCTCCGGAGGAGAGCACCGCCCAGACCTTACTGCAGGAAGACCTGTTCCGCACCATCGAAGACACGCTGCCTTTGCGCGAGGCTCGTATCCTGCGCCTGCGGTTCGGCCTGGATGATGGCCGCGTACACAGCCTCAGTGACGTGGGCCGCAAGCTGGGCGTGACGCGCGAACGCGTGCGCCAGATCGAGGCCCAGGCGCTGCGCAAACTGCGCGACCCGCGTGTGCGCCATCGCTTGAAGGATTACGTAGCTTAAAGGCAGTTGACGGTTGACAGTAGACAGAAAAAAAGAAGGATTGTGGAGAGGCTGGTCGATGACCAGCCTCTCCCTTTTTACCTCGCAGCTTCCCGTAAGGGAGGGTCTCAGACCCGCCCCTACGGTATCGATGCGATTTTTAAGCATTGATCTTTTCTACTTCAACTCCAGCATCACCGGGCAGTGATCCGAACCCTTGACCTGGTCGAAGATAGTCACAGTCTTTACCTTTTTGAAGAAATCCTTAGATACCAGGAAGTAGTCCAATCGCCAGCCGAGGTTGTTAGCACGGGCAGTGGGGAAGCGTTGCGTCCACCAGGTGTATTGGACCTTATCCGGATTCAGCGCTCGGAATGTATCCACGAGTCCGGCCTCATCAAAATAACGGCTCAACATGGCGCGCTCTTCAGGCATAAAACCGGAAGTCTTTTGGTTTTGTTTTGGGCGCGCCAGGTCGATTTCATTATGGGCCGTGTTGAAATCGCCGGTAAGCACAATCTGCTCCCCTGTCTTTTGCAGCTTCTTAATGTGTTTCAGCAATGCCTCATAGAATTCCAGTTTGAATTTCACCCGTACCATGCCGGTAGTTCCACTGGGGAAATACACATTTAGCAGCACAAAGTCATCGAAACGGGTCTGGATCACACGTCCCTCTTTGTCGAACTTCGGTAGGCCAAAGCCAATAATGTCTTCTTTGGTCTTCTTTGCCACCATAGTGGCGACCCCACTGTATCCAGGCTTTTCCGCGGGATTCCAGACCACCGTGTACCCCTTGAAGGTTCCCATTTGCGCATCGGTCAATTGTTCCGGCTTTGATTTCAGTTCCTGCAAGCAGATCACATCGGGCTTCTGCTCTTTGATCCATTTCCAAGTGCCCTTTTCTTCTTTTAGATGGGAGCGCAACCCATTGACATTCCAAGTAATTATTTTCATCTTTCCTCCGGCGACGGAAAATTGTACCGATGCGCAAATGGGAACCTTC
>JAMCZK010000020.1 GCA_023485685.1 Chloroflexota bacterium
CATGGCTGAAATGTAACCAGCAATGAAAGCAATTTGAGCATCCTGGCCACTGCCCAGCGGTAGGCTAATTAAATTGGCTATACTTCCTTCGCTAGAAAAACCTAAGGCAATAACCTGTGCCTGCGGGGCAGCCGCGGCCAGCGTTGCCGCGCCCGGGTCCGGCGCCAAGACGATGAGCTTTGCCAGTGATGCGGGCAGTTCAGCAGGGTTCAACAGAGAGCGCTGCTCGAATTGCATTCCAGCGCCTGAGGCATAGGCAGAGGCGAGTTCGGAGGCGACTGCGACCAAACTGGCGTCGCTTTCCGGAGGCGCCAGCAGAAGAACGAGGGGATCTGCAGGCGTAGGAGTTGGGCTGGGCAATGCTGTCACTGTTGCGGTCGGGACTGCCTGGGCACACCCAACGAGGACAAACGCGAAAAAAGTAGTCAGGAAAAATGAGATCGGTTTACTCATTGTCATGGAACGAACCACCTATCCTTTTTCCGAAAATCCATAAAAGTGCGTCCTGTATAATACCGCGCAAGCGCGAACTCTATACAACCTCAGATGAACCTGCCCCCAAATCAAACGCAACCCGATGACGACCCCCGGCTCCCAGCCGCGCGCCGGCGCCAGGCGCAACGTGGTCTATTTGGGCCGCTGACGGTTGATGAGCGCAGTCAAGCGCTCGAGAGGGTGGTGCGGCGGGCGGCGTCCGGCGTCGATTTTTTCTTGTATTCGTTCTTCTCAGGGGCCGTAATCGGGTTGGCGCTGCTGCTCGATTCCCCATTTCTGGTTCTGCTTGGCGTGTTTATCGCGCCTTTGATGGCGCCTGCGGTTGGCGTTGCGCTGGGGGTGGCCCTCGGCTCCGCCCGCCACTTCGGCCGCAGTGTCCTGGCTTTGCTGGTTAGCGCCCTATCGGTGTTCGCGACGGGTTGGTTAGCTGGACAAGCTACGCAATACGGCGCAAATGGCGAAGTCGTTCAGGCGTATATTTACGCACAATTTCAGTGGCCTGCGCTCGTTCTGCTTGCGCTTGCCGGAGCGCTTATTGCTTCTGGGCTAATACGCGAAGGGCAAACTCCCGATGTGCCAAGCTTTCTGCTAAGCCTCGGGCTCTTTGTTCCCCTGAGTGCGGCGGGATTTGGCCTGGGCAGCGGACTTCCTTTTCTGTGGCCTGATGGGCTGGTGGTATTTTTCATCTACCTGGCCTGGGCCACGCTGTGTGGAGCAATTACTCTTGCAGTGATCGGGTTCCGGCCACCCACCCCGTTTGGTTATTCCCTGGGCGCAGCCATCCTGCTGGCGGGGATTCTGGTTTTCGTCGGCTTTACCGGGGCCGGAGCGGTGTTCGGCGCCCGTATCGGATTACCAAGCTTAACGCCTACCGCAACGCTTCCCCCGACCTTAACGCCAACAGCCAGCCGCACGCCCACCCCCAGCCAGACTGCCACTGCCACGCGAACAAGGACGCCAACTCCTTCGCTCACCCCGACACCTACCCCAGCCCCAATCATTGCGGTGATTGATGCCGAAGAGGGTACCGGGGTCTTCGTGCGGGCCGAACCCGCTGGGAAAGGCATCACCACATTGTTGAACGGCACGATTGTGCACTTGCTAGATGAACCACCGGTGGAATCAGGCGGTGTGCTCTGGCTGCACATCTACATGCCAAACCGTGACGAATTCGGGTGGATTCTTCAGGGGTTATTGTCTACAGCCACGCCGCAAATCACGGTTACACCTTAGAGTTTGAGGGAAATAGTGCCGAAGAACCATAAATTGACGAAACATTCTCAAATGAGAAGATTGCTCGCTTCGCTCGCAATGATGGACAGGTTAGAAACCTATCCCAACAAAAATTACGTCAACTGGCCGAGACGCTTCCGGGTGGACTCGGCAGGATCTGTTGTCTACGGCTACCCCTCAAATAACGGTTGCCACTTGAAGGCTGCGAAAAGGGAAATCAAACCACGGAGACACTGAGTCACGGAGTTTTTCCCCTTTTTCCTCCGTGTCTCCGTGGTAAATTCCAATCCATCTGGTACAATAGCGACCGTCTTGTGACAGATCGTCCCCAAGCTTATTCTTAAAAAGAAGGAACAGCAATGCAAGTTTTATTACTGGAAGACATATACAAACTGGGCCACGCCGGCCAGGTGAAGAAAGTTGCCAATGGTTACGGGCGAAATTTCCTGATCCCGCAAGGATTGGCTACCCGCGCCACCAAGGGCGCATTGCAGCAAGCTGAACGCATCGCCGCCGATGCTGACAAGAAGCGCACGGCCTTGAATGCGGAGATGAGCGCGGTGGCCGAGAAATTCGTCGGCCTGCAATTATTCTTTCCCGCGCGGGCCGGGGAGACAGGTAAGCTGTATGGATCGGTAACGACCCAAATGCTGGCCGACCAGATCGGCGAAAAAATCGGCCTGAAAATCGACAAGCGCCAAATCCATGGACAACCCCTGCGTTTGCTGGGTATGCACAAGATAGGCGTTCGCCTGACCATGGATATCATTCCCCAGTTCGAAGTGATCGTCTATCGCGAGGGTGAAAGTCCCGAAAACTATATGGTGGCCGCCGAGCAACTGGCTGCCGCCGCTGAAGCCGCCCAACAGCCCAAAGCTGCTGAAGCCGCGAAGCCCGAAACGGCACCTGAGGCGGCTGAGGAACAGCAACCAGAAGGAAGGAAGTAGGCTGTTCCCTACCCTGCAAACAGCGAAAACAAGGATTCAATCAGCCTGCCGCCCGGAAAAGCCGCAGGCTGATTTCTTTCTTAGATACAATTTCCGTCCGTATGAATTCTAAAGATATAGGCCAAAAACTGCGCCAAGCCCGCCAACAGCGGGGCCTTGAGGTGGCGGAAGCTGCAAAAGCTACGCGCATCCGCAGCCACTATTTGCGTGCACTGGAGGAAGGGGACTTTGGGGAACTGCCCTCCCCGGCGCAAGTGCGCGGCTTCCTACGGACCTATGCAAAATATCTAGGGCTTGATGTGCAAGAACTGTTTGACTGGCTCAATCCTCCGAAGCAAGAAACTTCCGAATCTGCATTGCATACTGAACCCACTAAAAAATCTTCGGAAACTCAGGATCAAGCACAGGCGACGTTCGCGAGCATCGGAGCGGACTTACGGAAGCGCCGCGAGAATCTTCAACTGACACATGAGGAAATCGAAACCAGCACCCACTTGCCGGCTCATTACCTGCAGCGGCTCGAAAATGGAGATTTCGACAAATTTCCATCCCCTTCGCAAGCGCGAGGCATGCTGGGATCCTATGCCGAGTTCCTCGGCCTTGAAAGCGAAGGGTTGCTGGCGCGTTATGCCGAAGCTGTGCAGCAGCGTTTCCTGGCCAAGCAAGCTGCGAAGCCGGCCAAACCAAGACGCGAGCACCCCAAGCTGATCTTTCGCATGCCCGAATGGCTGGCTCCCCTGCTTTCACGGGATATCGTGTTCGGTGGAATAGCAGGCTTGTTCCTACTCCTATTCGTAGTCTGGAGTATCGGGCGCATCGCTGTGGCGGCTGCCGGACAAACGCCCGAACCGACCGCGCCGCCTCTCATCGGATTGTTGCTGCCCAGCCAAGTTTCACCACTAACAGCAACCGGAACGCCGGCAAGCGGGGTGAGTGAATCCATCAATCTGCTTGGACAAGTAACCGCTACGCCCGGCTTGTTGGGGGAGGCCACCGTCCAAGCCGGCGTGTTCGGCAATATTTCTGTGCGACTGATCGCCACTCAGCGCACCTGGATGCGCGTGATCGTGGATGGGCGAGTGGAGTTCGAAGGCCGCACTCTTCCCGGGCAGAGCTATTCTTTCACGGCCATCAACCAAATCGTTTTGCTCACCGGCAACGGGTCGGCTTTGCGGGCCTTTTTGAATGAACAAGACTTGGGCATTATCGGTCTTTACGGTGAAGTCGTAGAAGTAGTGTTCTCCGGCGAAGGGGCAGCGACCCCCACTGTATCGCCCACACCGACCATCGATCCAGGCATTCTTACAGCAACAGCGGAGAGTGCGCTGACCCCAAGCGCCACGCCCACTGCGACGGCCACGCCAAGCCCCCTACCGACATCCACGATTGACCCGAGCGGCAACGCCCCGTAGAATGAGCGCCCAAATGGTTCGCCCGAAAACTTTCCATCTGGTTTCCCTTGGTTGCGCAAAGAACACCGTCGATTCCGAATCGATGGCGCAGTTGATGGCCCGTGATGGCTACCAGGCCCGCGTTGATCCCAACCAAGCCGAGGTGCTCATCGTCAACACTTGTGGCTTCATCGGACCTGCCCGCGACGAGTCCTATCAGGTGCTCGGCGAATTGGCAGTTAAGAAGCGCCCCGATCAATGGCTGATCGCGGCCGGCTGCCTCAGCCAACGCTATGGCGCCGAGGTGATCCAACATGTGCCCGGCGTAGATGGTTTGTTGGGAACCCGGCGCTGGATGGATATTCTCGATCTAGTCGGAAAACTTCGCCGACGAACCAATCCCGAGCCTCTGTATCATCTCCCCGACCAGGCAATTACCGTGGGCCGAGATGAAGGGAATGTGCTGCGCGTAGCAAAACAGGGCTGTAGTGCGTACCTCAAAATCGCCGACGGCTGTCGCCGCCCCTGCGCCTTCTGTGCTATCCCATTGATTAAAGGAACACTCATCAGCCGGCCAATGGAGAATATACTTGCAGAAGCGCGCGCCTTGCAAGCCGCGGGGGTACGTGAAATCATCTTGATTGCCCAAGACATAACCGATTGGGGCCATGAGCTCGGCCAGCGAGAGGGTTTATCCACGTTGCTGGAAGCACTGGTACGCGAAACCCCTGAGATCGACTGGATCCGCATCCTGTACAACTTTCCAGGCTCTGTCACCGACCGCCAAATTGAAACCATGGCGGTGCACAATCAGCTCATCCCTTATTTTGACATGCCCCTACAGCATGCGCACCCGGATACACTGCGGCGAATGCGGCGCCCAGCCAATATGGATTGGGTGTATCGCACGCTGGAAAAAATGCGCTCAGCCCTTCCGGGTCTCGCCCTGCGGTCAACTTTCATCGTCGGCTATCCCGGCGAAACGGAGGAAGAATTCCAAACCCTGCTGGATTTCGTCGAAGAAATCCGCTTCGATCGCTTGGGCGTATTTACATTCTCGTTCGAACCGGGGACAACCAGTGAACCGTTAGGTGATCCCATTCCTCAGGATGTAAAAGAGGAACGCAAGGATCGTTTGATGAGGCTGCAGCAACGCATCTCATTGGAAAAGAATCAAGAACTGGTGGGCAAAACTTTGGATGTGTTAATCGAAGGCCAGGGGCAATACGAGGAATGCGGGGAAACCACCGCGGGTAAAGCGATAGCAGTTGGACGCAGCTATCGAGATGCACCGGAGATAGATGGCTTGGTGTTTGTCGAGGGAAGCCCACCCCTCGGTGAAATCGTACCGGTACGGATCACAGGCGCAATGCCCTATGATCTTAGTGGAGCGGTGGATACGGGGCGAAATATTATTACGCTTGAAGGCTTAAGCGAATCTGCGATGGCCAAACAAAGTTAGGCGCTACCCGGTTCTGTATAGAAACGAAAGGAACCCCGCTGAAGCGGGGTTCCTTGTCTCGTGAGCCTGTTTTTTTTATTGGATCGCGTAAGTGATATACACTTCAGCGCTTACCGTGATTTGGCCGGGCACAATGCTAGTCGCAGCTCCCGCTTGTGCCCCACCACCGCCGCCGCCCAAGCCATAGTAAGGCGGGTAATAGTAGCCGGTATCAGTGTAGCTGACACTAATGATGTCACCCAGCGTAACTTCTGTGGCAGATGCCAAGGCTTGCGCCTCGGACTTGGCATCCTCAACAGCCATATCGCGGGCTTGCGCCAGAGCAGTATCTTTGTTCTCGAGATCGAAGGTGACACCCCAGATCGAGTTTGCTCCGGCGCTGATGGCAGAATCCAGCAACTCACCCATGTTAGCGAGATCGCGGGCAGTTACGTTGACTGTATTGTCCACCGAGTATTTCTTGCCATCAACCAGACCCGTCAGTGGGTCGTAGTTGTCCATGGTGTAGACACTAAAGTTCGAGGTCTGCATATCCTCTGGAGCGACACCGGCCTCAGACAAGGAAGCCATTACAGCGGCCACCTGGTCTGCGTTTTCCTGTACCGCTTGAGAGACGTCGGTAGCCTCGGTGTGCACGCCGATCGTCACGTAGGCCACATCGGGCGGCAGGACCACCTGGCCGCGGCCATTCACCGAAAGACCGGCTGCGGTTGCACCATTACCATAACTCGGAACCACGGCGGTGGTCCCGTTGCAGCCGGCTAAGATAAGTGCTGTCGCAGCCAAAACCAAAACAATAAGTAACAAGTTTTTCTTCAACATAGAGTCTCCATTCTGGAAATCAAATTTGCAGGCGAGGCCCGGGTGGGCATACCCGCTTATGGTGGTTAACGAATTATCGCGCAGAAAGTTCCCGTTCCCTAAGAAATGGCAAGGTCAAAATCCGTTCGAATTGACTGACTGCTTTTCGCGTTTTACTTTCTCAATCCAGGCAAACTGCTGATAAGTTCCACCGCTTGGGCGTTCTATCGGAGAAATATCTACTGGCGTCTCCAATGGCTGGGGAATTAGTAATACGTCCCCATCGGAGACCGTATCGTTGGGGCTCAAACCGTTGAACTCGAGAATCACACGCCATTTTAGCGGATCGCCATAATAATGAAGGGCCAGGGTTCCCAGGTCGTCATCGACAGCAACGGTGTGGTGCGCCATCCGAATTCCCCAACCTCCCATGACAGTCAGGTAGGCATTCACCGTGGCTGGATTATTCAGGTTGGGCTGAGGCGCATGGTTAAAATAAGCCCAAGCACGTATGCGGCTGACGGTCTGAGAATCCAGAGTGAAATCCAGGATGGGTGACCAGGCGCCGCTGCCATAGGGAGCCGTGGGCAGCGATTGTTGGGTCAGGATGCCACAGCATGGGGTGTTACCATCTTCCTGGTTGCGGCTCCAGGCTTCCATGAACTGGGCGTGAGTCCAAGCTTTACGGAAGCCCTGGCTGCGGCGCGTGTCTTTCCAGAGCGGGTCATTAACGAAAATGTGCTCATCATCTGTGCCGACAATGACAACAAAATGGGGGCCTTCGAAAGTATTTTGGGTTGAAATACCGGGATTAATTTGTGACCAAGCCCCATAGTGAATCAGGGCAATAATCCCCTTTCCCCGGCGGACGGCTTCGAGGAGTTGGGCCAGCGTCCAGCGGCCGAAGTAATCAAACGGCACCCCGTAGCTGAGCGCGACGCGCATAAGCTGCGCCACGCTGACGTAGTTGTTGGGCTTGGCACCGGTCTTGGCGTATACGGCATTAGTGGACACGTTGAACCCGAACGCCTGTAGGAGCATCGCTAGACAAGCCGGCCCGCAATCGTTGCGGAATTCATTGGCGTCCGCGTCGTACTGGGACTTATAGGGAACCGAAGGAATGATGACACCCATGGCTCAATGCCAAGTGCAAGGATTGGGCCAAAATGGGTATTTGGCTATTTGTTATTGGTTATTAGGTCGAGGGATAATGTCCAGGGGGTTGAGAAACTCTTCGCCGCGGCGGATCTCGAAATGGACGAACGGCTCGGCTGGGTGGCCGCTCATGCCGCCGGTGCCGATAACATCTCCCTGGCCTACCGCGCTACCACAAATAGCGATGACTGAATTCAAGCCTGCATAGAGGCTGAAATTTCCGTTGCCATGGTCCAGCATGATCATGTATCCATAACCCAGGTTTGACCAGCCCGAAAAGGTCACCACCCCAGCATCGGCCGCCCTTACCTCGCCGCCGATTTCAACCGCCAGGTCCAGGCCGGGGTGCGCACTCCAAAAGCCATCGCCGTCGACCTCGGGATTGTCTACCGGCCAGGCGAACACACCGTCTCCACTGGTGTCATCGCTGACATTCTCAGGGCAAGCACCCACGCCGTATTCAGTCGGGTCGACCGCCATGGAATAACGATAGAGATTTGGCGCAAACCTGCGTCGCAGAGCGCGCTGGCCGCCGGGGACCAGCACCCATTGCCCCACAAAAATCACGGGGTTGCTCGGGTCGATTTCGTTGCCTGGCCAATCGATGATAGCCTGAGCGTCAGCCGCAAAAAAGGCGGCGATGCTTTGCACCGTATCAGTGCCGCCGATTTGATGGTAGGTACCATCAATAGGCAGAATGGTTAGCTGCATGCCGGGCAGTAAAAAATCCGGGTCATCGAGAAGCTGATCGTAGTTGGCCCACAAGACTGTTTCGGGTTTAAGTTTGAAGGTTTCAGCAATGCTGCTGATGGTGTCACTTTGAACTACTGTGTAAGTCTCGATGTCAGTTCTGATCGGCGAAGGAGTGATTTCAGCGGAGGTAGAAGTTGCAGTGGCGCTGGCCTGCAGGATTTGCACGGTAGGCAGCGCCGTAGGAATTTCTGGTGAAGGCGAACAGCCCGCGAAAAAAACAAGAAACAGACTGGCGGAAACCAAGCGCCAAACCTGCTTATTCAACCTTGCGAGGGTTGGACTTGCCATTCGTTTCGCCACGAATTTAACCCTTCGCTTCTCTCAGGGCAAGCTCTTCGCAAGGTTATCGAGCTTAAGCCTCGTCTTTCAAGTTCTCCAGGAATTCCTGGTTGCTATCTGTCTTGGACATGCGCTGCAACAGCGCTTCCATAGCGGTGCTCATGTCCATGCCGGCGCCATGCGGCGGCTCGGCGATCATGGTGCTATACATGCGGCGCATCAGCCAAACGTATTGCGTGATGTCCGGGCCGAGCAGCATTTCTTCGCGGCGGGTGGACGAGCGTTCCACATCGATGGCGGGGAAGATGCGGCGTTCCTGCAACTTGCGAGAGAGGTGGAGTTCCATGTTGCCGGTACCCTTGAACTCTTCGTACACCACATCATCCATGCGGGAACCCGTGTCCACCAGACAGGTGGCAATAATAGTCAATGAACCACCTTCTTCGATATTGCGCGCAGCACCGAAGAATCGTTTAGGCGGGTACAGCGCCGATGGATCGATACCGCCGGACAGCGTGCGACCAGATGGCGTGACCACCAGGTTGTAAGCGCGTGCCAGACGAGTCAGTGAATCCATCAAGATCACCACGTCGCGCCCGATCTCCACCAAGCGCTTGGCGCGCTCGATGACCATCTCGGCGGCGCGCACATGAGAGGTGACAGGTTCGTCGAAGGTGGACGAAATCACTTCGGCGTCCACCGAGCGATCCATATCGGTCACTTCTTCGGGGCGCTCGCCGATCAGCGCCACCATGAGGTGCACGTCTTTATATTTGGTGGAGATGGAATTGGCCATCTCTTTCAATATGGTGGTCTTGCCCGATTTGGGTGGGGACACGATTAAGCCGCGCTGGCCGCGCCCAACGGGCGCCACCAGGTTGATCATACGCATGGCCAGGCCGCGTTTGTCGGTCTCTAAATCAAAGCGCTCTTCAGGAAAGATCGGAGTGAGACTCTCGAAACGGGGGCGGCTCTTAGCTTGCTCAGGATCCAGGCCGTTGACAGATTCAACTTTCACCAGCCCAAAATGTTTTTCGGATTCGCGCGGGGGGCGCGCCTCGCCGATGATCAGGTCGCCGTTGCGCAACCCATAACGGCGCACCTGGGTCTGGGAGACGTATACGTCGCCTGGGCCGCCCTGGTAATGATCGGAGCGCAGGAAGCCCACGCCCTCGTTCATGATTTCAAGGATGCCACCGCGCACCTCGCGGCCTTGCTTTTGAGCTTCGGCTTGGCGGATGTGTACGAGCAGGTCTTCCTTCTTTAGGCGATTGGCGCGGTCAACGCCGAGTTCCTTGGCTTGCCTACGCAAATCGGCCAAGGTATTTTTTTCTAATGTCAATATGTCGTCCATGGAGATCTCTTTTGTTGAAACGATAGGATAGGATAAATCGTACTGTTGCTAATGCCTGCACCCCAGGCAGGCTCGTTCACGTCGAAACGTTAGTGGGTGAATGGATCAGATTGTGCGAAAAGGTCCGGGGAAATCAAGGCAATTATAGCGGATATTCGTATGAATCGCAAGCCTACTTCGATTTCCCTGTTTCCAGATACTCCCTAAATAGGAAGAGCCCGAGCATGGTCTTGGCATCTTCGATTTCTCCAGAACGTATGGCGCCAAAAGCCTCATCTAGAGTCATACGTTCAACCTCGAGATCCTCGTCTTCATCACCAGGGAGGTGCTCGGGGGTCAAATCTTCGGCCAGGTAGATGTGCATACGTTCAGTGGAATAGCCCGGCGCCAGGAAGAATTCGGCCAATTTAGTAAGGCGGCCGGGCGCCATGCCTACTTCTTCGCGCATTTCGCGTTGAGCCGTTTCTTCGACCGGTTCGCCTTCTTCTAAAGTGCCCGCGGGAAGTTCCAGCAAGCGTTTGCGGGCTGAGTGGCGGTATTGGCGCACGAAGAGGAGGTAGCCTTGACCATCAATCGGCACCATGGCCACTGCACCAATATGATACACGGTGTCAATGGCGGTCTTCTTCCCATTGGGACGAAGGACCAAGTCGTGCTGTATTTTAAAGGCGCGACCTCGGAAGACCGTTTCGCTGCTGAGGATTTCGTTTGTCACTGAATAATAAACGTTAGGGGATGTACAGTTGCATGCCGCCGGGAAGCTCTTCGTCCAAGTCCATGCCGTTGGCTTCCGCAATGTGTTCCGGCCAAACGTCTCCAAAAGCGCAGGCGATGCTATAGAACGTATCGCTTCCACTGGCGGTGTAGGTAGTCGGATGTGAGCGAAGCGAACGAGCAGCGCCAAATGTGCCAACCTCGTCCACTGGGATGACCAGCTTATAGCCCACACTAAGGTTTGCGGCCTGCTGCTCGGTGAGACCGTTAGCGGTCAAGAGTGCAGCAGAATCGATATCGAATCGTCTGGCAAGGCAATAAGGCCACTCGCCTAAGTGAAGGGTGTAGCTGCTGGGCACTGCCAATTCGGTGATGGGCGCTGGCGTAGTGGTGGCTGTCGGGATAGTAGTCGGTGAGGAGGCCAGCGTAGCGGTAGCGCCAAATATAGAGGTGGCGGAAGTCGTCGGTAATGTGGATTCGGGGTCCTTGGATCCAGCGGCCAGAGCGGTTTGGGTAGCGATGGTATTGAAGACTGACTCGAGCGGGTCCTCGGTTGGCGTGGACTGGGAAGCCGAGGTAGCCGAGCGTGTGCAGGCGGAGGCCAACAAGCCCGCAACAATAATTAATAGGAATCGAATTCGTTTATTCACGGTGGGAGGAGAACAGTCTCGAGATGCGCGATACTAGCATATCGAGGAATCAGCGTCAAGCGATATCGGTCTCAGAACCCGAAAAGATATTATTCCGCGAAATGAGGGGCTTAAGAGCACTTAACAAGACCTCCTTTTTCGTGTTTCAACAAAACGCGAATGTTTCATTTGCACACGTCGCAACATACTACATCCGCCCAACATGTAATCTTGCGGTGTGTAACACCGTCCTCGACCCAACTTGACAAGTTCAGCACTCCCGTGACTACGCTTTCATCCGTGTGCCGCGGCCATTATTGCATGAAGTTAGCAAAACTGTAAAAAGAAAGGAAATTGTCAAGGAACTGGACAAGATCAATCGACAAAAAGGCACAGCATGCTGCGCCTTTTTGAATGTTGGTCCGTCTGGATCGGGTAACTAATTTTTGAAGGTAAAAGAAGCCTGAAGACCCCCACCGGCACTGTAGATATCTACCTGGAAGAGATCGTTGACGGGGTTAACTGGATTGACACCCAGTTTGGTGACAGTTACATACCAACCTGACTGTTACTGTCATAGAAACATCTATAGGTTCAATAAGTTGCAGGAAAGTACCCCAGCCGCTTCCGACTGGGTTTGCGCCAAGCAATCGTGACATTTGTCACTAGTTTTCCTATCAATATTCCTCAACAATTAACTAGCGGTTGAGATTGCCGCCGCGTTTTAGGAGATGCGGGAATCCCCTTCTAGAAACCTCTAGGTCGAAAACGCCGGCCGATTATTCGTGTCAGTTGCCAAAATAAATGGAGGGCAAAAATGTTCATCAATATCATCCACTTTCCCCCCATCAAGCCAGGTAAGGATGCTGAATTTCGCGAATGGTTTGACTGGTCGAACGTGGAGTACGCCAAGCACAAGGGGTTCATTAGCCGCAGGTTGCTAAAGCTCCGTGAGGACGGCAACTATGTGGGCCTGGTGGAACATGAAAGCTACGATTCCTTTATGGCAATGCATACCAGTTCCACACAAGCAGAAGCGAATAAACGCGTGAAACCGTTGCTCGACGGAAGCCCAAGTCCTGAATTTCTCGAGGTGGTTGCGGAGTAACTAGAGGGAACTGCTTAAACGAGCGGAAACCGCCCCACTGGAAACCTCCTCATGACGGAATCAGCAGATATACGCAGTCTGAAAATAGCGCTGGGCGCATATATTGTCGTCCTCGCCCTGAAATTGGCCGTCTACTTCATGAGCGGGGTAATGGCCCTGATGGCCGAAGCGCTGCATACCTTGAGCGATATCTTTGTTTCCAGCTTTCTGCTGGCGGCGGCCTATTATTCCCGCAGATCAGCCGATCAAGAGCACATGTTCGGCTATGGCCGGGCACAAAATATCGCCGCCCTGGTAGCCGCAACCCTGTTTATCTCCTTCACCAGCTACAAACTCTATGAAGAAGCGATCCCGCGCCTATTCACCTCAGGGGAAGCCACATATCAGAACCTATGGCTGGCGATCGGGGTGATCGTGGTGTCCATGGTCATGGCGGCAGTGCCCCTAATACAACTTTACAGACAAAAAACGCGCGGGGCCGCCGCCAAGGCGCAATTCATGGAGTCGATCAACGACGAGTTGGGCCTCGTGGCTGCGCTGATCGGTACGTTCTTCATCATCTGGGATATCCCCATCGCGGACCCCATCGCTTCCATCGTCGTTGCCACCATCATCGCTTACAACGGGATCAAGCTGTTTCTTGAAAACTGGAATCTGCTATTAGGCCGTTCGCCCGGGAGGGAATATCTCGAGAAGATCAAGGGGATCGCGTTGGCGGTTCCCGGCGTGCTGGGCGTTCACGATCTGCGCGCCGAATACATCGGGCCTGACGTCATTCATGCGGGGATGCACATTGAGGTTCAGCGCGGAACGCCGATCGAGGAGGCGGACCGCATTTCTGCGGAGGTGCAAAAAGGGATCCACGAAGATAAGGAAACAGGGTTTTGCGTCATCCATGTGGACCCGGCCGGTAAAAAATCAAACAAACAAAAAACAAACCTTTGATTTCTGCATTACGAAATTCGGTGAAAGCAGGCAAGCATGAAATTCCAAATCCCCCAAGCCATGAAAGAGGAACACGAAGAACTTCATAACAACCTGAGGAAGGCGATTATGGCGGGCGGTAAAGTTGGCAAGGCGGCCGAAGATGTTGCGCATGCTTTGCACCCGCACTTCGAGCGCGAGGAAAAAATTGCGCTCCCACCCCTGGGGCTGCTGCCCGCTCTGGCAGCGGGTGAGGTTACGCCAGATATGGCCGAGGTATTCAAAATGACCGACACCCTAAAAGCTGAACTGCCCCAGATGCTTGAAGAGCACCAGGCCATCGTCGCGGCGCTCGAACAATTGACCGACGCAGCCAAGAAGGAAAAGAAAGATGAGGTAATGCATTTTGCCCATCAACTGATTTTGCACGCCCAGACCGAAGAACAGGTCTCCTACCCAACGGCAATTCTCATCGGCGAATACCTGAAACTCCGACTCGGCAAGCAGTAACTTGGCTCCACTCAGAAGTCAGCATGAAAGAGAGTTCTAAACAGATCTTCAATTCGTTTCCCCACTCATAGGTAAGGAGAACTTAACCATGCCACCCCATTGTGATACTTTGGACGGCCCGGTTGTCACCGCCGCCAAAAAAGCCCTGGAAGCAGGAAATGTGAATCTCATCCTGCCTTATGTCCCCAAGAAGGATGAGGCGGAGATCATTCGCGCCTTCGAAAAAGTAACGAAAATCCGCAAGGATGAGGCGGTGCGCGAAGTGGCCGATCTGTATTTCTTCGAGACCGTTGTCCGCGTTCACCGCATGGGCGAAGGCGCGCCTTACACCGGCCTGAAACCGGCCGGGTTGGACGAAGGACCGGTCATCCCCGTGGCAGAGAAGGCCATTGAAAGCGGCTCGCCCGAGGAACTGATCCAGATCCTCTCCGGGATGCTGCGCGAGAAAGTGACCCATCGGCTTCACCACGTGAAACACCTGAAAGAACATGCTAACAAAAGCGTGGATGACGCTAGAGAGTACGTAGAAGCCATGCTGGGTTTGCAGGTATGGTCGCATGCGATCCATGAGCGCATCCATGGCGAAGCCCATGCCGGCCACGAGCACGGGCACGGCTAATCCTCGAATAGGATTTGCCTGTAACAATTTCTGAGGGGCGATCCTTGGGGCATTCCCGCACTCAACCATCGCCAATATCGGACAATTTGGATGCTGGAGAGGCATTCAAATCAAGATGGAGAAAGGATATGACCGCAACAACGGCAACAATCCAATCTGTTTCACCTTGGTGGCGAGTAGGAGTTCTGATTGCTGTGATCGTCGGATTCTCGGTGCTCATTGGAATGACCGTCAGTGCGTACCAATATGCACCCCCAATCCCCGATGAAGTCATCGGCGCTGATGGCGCCACCCTATTTACAGGGGATGACATCCTCGCCGGCCAAGCCACTTTTCTCAAATACGGTTTGATGGAAAATGGAACGATTTGGGGGCACGGAGCCTACCTGGGGCCCGACTTCTCGGCGGAGTACCTGCACACGTTAGGACTCGAGGCGTCTGTGGTATTGGCCAGCCAGCTGTACAACAAGTCACCTGAAGAGTTGATGGCTGGGGAGAAGGCCGCAGTGGAAGCGCAGGTAGCGGCTCTGCTCAAGCAGAATCGCTACGATGCCGCCAGCGGAACTCTGCAATTCACGGAAATCGAAGCAGTATCATTTCAGAACCAAATTGATAAATGGACAATTTACTTTGCCGAACCGCACAACAGTGCCGGACTCGAATCCGCGGTGATCAGCGACCCGCAAGAGCTGCGCCAACTCACCGCTTTTTTCGCCTGGACTTCCTGGGCATCGGTGGCGAATCGACCGGATAAACCGTATTCGTATACCAACAACTTCCCCTATGATCCGCTGGTTGGCAATGTGGCCACGACGGATTCGCTGATCTGGAGCGCGTTGAGCGTTGGCGGGTTGCTGGGTGGATTGGCCATTGTGCTGTTTGTGTTTGGACGGTGGAATACGCTCGGTTGGAGGGCGGAAAACGGGCAACGGCCAAAGGTTGCCGAAATGGGGGTGGTGACTCCCAGCCAGCGCAACGTCATCAAATATTTCCTGGTCGTAGCGTTGCTGGTGCTGGCCCAGACCGCGGTCGGCGCCGTGGTTGCTCACTATCGCGCCGACCCCGTTTCATTTTATGGGCTGGACCTCTCGGGCATCCTGCCCAGCAACCTCGCCCGGACCTGGCACTTGCAACTGGCGGTTTTCTGGGTAGCTACAGCTTTTGTAGGCGGTGCGCTGTTCCTGGCGCCTGCCATCAGCGGCAAGGAACCCAGATGGCAATCGGCCGGAGTGAATATCCTGCTCGGCGCGTTGATCCTGGTGGTGGGCGGCAGCCTGATCGGCGAATGGCTGGGGATCAATAATCAACTCGGCGACCTGTGGTTCTGGATCGGGAACCAGGGGTGGGAGTTCATCGAACTCGGGCGCCTGTGGCAAGTCTTGCTCGCCGTTGGGCTTGTGCTCTGGCTGGTCTTGCTGATCCGCGCCGTCTCCTCGGCGCGCGCAAACCGCGAACGCAGCGAAATCGCTTCGCTTTTCATGATCGCCGCGGTGGGCATCCCCATCTTCTACCTGCCTGCGTTGTTCATCAACAGCATGAGCAATTACACGGTGGTAGAGACCTGGCGCTTCTGGATCATCCACCTGTGGGTGGAGGGGTTCTTCGAGCTATTCGCCACGGTGATGGTGGCGATCATCTTCTTCCTGCTGGGCGTCGTTTCGCGGAAGACGGCAACGAGAGTCATTTACCTCGATGCGATCCTGTTCCTGGGCAGCGGCATCATCGGCACCGGCCACCACTGGTACTGGACAGGGCAAACGAACATCACCATGGCGCTGGGAGCTGTGTTCTCCGCGCTGGAAGTAGTGCCGTTAACCCTGTTAACTCTCGAAGCCTGGAATTTCATCAAACTGACACAGGGGAGAGAAAAACCTATGCCGCATAAGTGGGCGCTGTATTTCCTGATCGCAGTCGGTTTCTGGAATTTTGTGGGCGCGGGCATTCTCGGTTTCCTGATCAATATGCCGATCGTCAGCTACTATGAGGTCGGCACAATGCTGACACCCAGCCATGGCCACGCGGCGCTCATGGGTGTCTTTGGTATGCTGGGCTTGGCGCTATTGACCTTTGCATTGCGCCACGTGCTCAACGATAAACAGTGGCCTGGCGTGGAGAAGTACATCCGCTTTGGATTCTGGGGCTTGAACATCGGGCTGGCCTTGATGGTCATCATCGCTCTCTTCCCCGGCGGGATCCTGCAACTTGTGGATGTGCTCAACAATGGCTATTGGCATGCGCGCAGCCAAGAGTTCTTGGGCGGCGGTCTGATCAAGACCATCGAGTGGATACGCATCGTGCCGGATGTGATCTTTGCGGTTGCGGGAGTCGTGCCGATCGTGATCGCGGCATGGCTGACTTACATCACCATGAGACGGAAACAAGTTGCGGCATGATCAGGCAATCGGCATAAGATCAAAAAAGCCTTCCACATAGTGGAAGGCTTTTGATTCGCTTTGCCTAATCAGGAGTTTCGCTCGTCGATGAGCACGCTGGTTACATATACCACGAACGGGTTGCATAATTTTGTTTGTATTTACGGCTTTCATCCAGACTTTAGCTGTCTCCCCCGCGCGGCGAAGGCAAGTATCACCAAAAGAACGCTGAGTAGGAGGTAAATCGGCCAGGTCTGGCCCGTCGCCAGGCCGGTGTAATCGAGCAGGGCGAATCCATTAATGGGTCCCATATACCAGATCAAAACGTAAAGGATTTCAAAGGTCTTGCTGCTCTCGGTCCAAACCCCCAGCATCAGCGCCAGGGAGGGGATAAATAACGCTCCCGCAAGCAGGGGCAGCAGCCCCCGCCGCGCCCCCGCTAAAGGCCATCTTCAGCGCCGCCCCCGACCCCATCAGGATTGCTAGCGTAAAACCCGTCAGCCACATGGCCGGAAGCTGCCGCGCCAATGGGTGCGGCGCGGAGAAGATCATCTGGCGTGTATCGTGGCTTGTCTCGCGGCACCCCAGCCCGCTCCAAATTAAGATTGGCCAGATCCAGGCGGCCGGCAGGAGCACCTTGCGAACAATCTCGAGTGGCGAGAAGAGCGCCCCTGCGATCAGCCCCAGCGCGACGGCGTACCACCACCAGCGCAGTCCTTTAAGTTGGAGGCGCATTTCCACCAAGAGGAGAGTCGTAAATCGGAACTGGGGCCTGGAAAAGTCCAGCCGGGTCAACACCGTGCTTGCGGTGAGCTTGGGGAGGGAACCATTCGTGGGCTCCGCCGTGTCAGCCGCAATTTCCTTCCCTCTTCGGCGCGGCAGCGCCCGGGAGGGGTCGAAGCGGTCGAAGCAGAGCGATGCCAGAAGCGCAACCCCTATCCCCAAGACTAGCGTCGCCAGCCGGGTCAGGATCACGGGGGCCGTCCAGGCGATACCTGCCCAGGAGAAGGCTTGCATATCCACCGCGGGCATCAACCCGAGCGAAAAGCCGCTCTGGTAACCAGGGTAGACTGCCCGGGCTGCGTCGCCCATGCTCTGGCTGAACATGCCAAAGCCAATCCAATCTAGCAGGGGCACTTTCGACCCCACCAAGATGGTCAGCACCGACACGACAATGCTGAAGAAAAAGAAGTACACCAGGTTGCCGAACCCGCCGCGCAGCCAGCGGATGCTCTCAAATAGAACCGCGAACGCGGCGACCAGTCCCATGAAAGGCAGCGCAACGAATAGAAACGGAGCGATCAGGGCCCAGAGGTTGAGCGCCGGGTCTTCACGCTGGATCATCTGGTTCGCCACGGCGAACAGCGCCAGGACGGCCACCATCACGGCCAGGACGGAAAAATTACTCAGCCACTTGCCCAGAGCGTAGATGGGCCGCGAGAGCGGCGTGGTCGCGATGATCTGTCCCACCCCTGTTTCGTAGTCCCGCGCAATCGAATTCTTAATGAGGTAAAAACCGAACCAGCCCAGGAAGAAATTGACCACCAGCGTCATCATGCTGCCTACCCAGGCGGAGTTGAATATGCCGCGGTAAGTGTCCAGGCGCAAAGTGATTTGCCCCGCGTTGACGGTATAGCCGAGGTAGAGCACCAGGCCCAGCAGGATCAGAAAGCTGTAGCGTCGCGTGCGCTCGAGGAAATCGGCGCGCGCCATGTGGTAAAGAACGTACAGAGTGGAGGAAAACCTGCCTTGCGTACGCAGCGGGTTGGTCTTGTTAGGCGGATTCATACCCTGGCTCCGTTCTGGGAGACGAGGTAAAGGTACACATCCTCCAGGCTGGGGGAAATCGGCTCTGCCCCGGCCGCCGGTTGGGATTCACTCACCACCCGTACCTGCACGCCCTCTGCCCGGCGGACGGTACCGCTTAGAATGTACTTTTGCTTGAGGTCGGGCAGATCGGTGCTGGCAACCAGCCAGGCCCAGACCTTGCCATCCAGCAGGCGCAGGAGTTTTTCTGGTGCGGCGTGTTCCACCTTGCGGCCTTTGTTGATGATCACAATTTCGGTAGCAGTGGCCTCCACATCGGAGACGATGTGGGTGGAAAGGAGGATGATGCGCTCACCAGATAGGTCGGATAAGAGGTTGCGGAACCGCACGCGCTCTTCGGGATCCAGCCCGGCTGTGGGCTCATCCACGATGAGCAGTTGCGGGTCGTTGAGCAGGGCCTGGGCGATCCCGACCCGCTGCTTCATGCCGCCAGAATAACCGCCGAGCGGGCGTTTGGCGGCGTTCACCAGGTTAACCACCTGCAGCAGCTCGTCAATCCGGCGGCGGGACGTCCCGGCATCCAGTCCCTTAATGGCAGCCATATATTCCAGGAACTCCACCGCGTTCAGGTTGGGGTAAATGCCGAAATCCTGGGGCAGGTAGCCGAGCACGCTGCGCAGGCTATCGGGCGATTTCGCAATATCGACGCCGTTCCATTTCACTGTCCCCTCTGTTGGTGGGGTAATGGTGGCGAGCATGCGCAGCAGCGTGGATTTTCCGGCGCCATTAGGCCCTAACAGGCCAATAACCCCAGGACCAAGTTCGAGGTCAAACGCGCGCAGACCCCAAAAATCGCGCCGGTACTGCTTGGAAAGGTGCTCAATGGTCAGGTTCATGGGTTGCTCTCTTTATCTTATGCATACGCTGTGAAGGAACCCGGTCTGGTAAAGGTATGACTTACGGATCCAAGCGTAGACTGGATCACCGCTAGATGGCCTGATAGGGTTTCGGTAAAGCTTGTTTTTGTCTCAGTCGGAAGGAGGGCTCGCTGTTGAAAGCACCTTTATTATCCGTCTTCGCCAACAGGTTCAAAATAGACTTATTACTTGTAAATTATTCGTGATGATTGGGAACCAGCAAGGAGCTTCCAAATATTATAGCAAGAACCCAGAATCCGGGCCCTTCTCCATGGCTCCCGGATAGAAGAAATCCAACAAAGCAGCGGTCAAAGGGACGAAAAAAAGTGGGCTCAAATCCGGCGTATCAAACATATAAAATTGCACTTATTGTTGGCCTATAACCGATAAATTTATGCGAGTCACAGAACCCCCAACCCTAAAAACAATTGCCGGCGAATGCTGGCAATTGTTTTCTGTTTACGCTACTTGCGCTACCGCAGGCCGGAACTTATATCCGTAAATAAGCATGCCGCGCTCATCGGTGGCGGAGCGCAGCAAGCGGGTGACCATTTCCACCGGCATGCCGATAGCGGGCTTCTGGGCGCCGAGATCGGTAAGTTGCGCGGTGATCAGGGGACCTTCGTCCAGCTTCACCATCGCGAGGGTATAAGGCGCCTGCTCGGCATAGCCTTCTGGGGCTTCGTAGACGGCGGTGTAGGAATACACCTCGCCCTTGCCGCTGAACTGGAAGAGGGTCTTGGCCTCTTCGCCGCATTCCGGGCAAATGTCGCGGGGCGGGAAGAGCTTGGCATCGCAATGCTCACAGACTTCGCCCACTAGGGCGTAGCGTTGTTTCTTTAGTCTCCAATGGCGCGGGATATCCATAATTGCTCCTTTGCTCTTACTAACGCAGAATCTAGCCCCAGGAAACTATCAGAAGCTATCAAATTTCAGCGATCAGCTATCAGCAGTCAGCTAGCTCTAAGCTATAAGCTGTAAGCCGTAAGTTGAAAACCAACGCCAGCGAGTGGTCTTGAAAATCATGGTGGAGATTTCCCCTTGCTTCGCTCAGGGTCGCAATGACGGAATTGGCTTGGGGATTACTTTGCTGCGCTCGCAATGACGAGATTGGCTTGGGGATTGCTTCGGTCCCTTCGCTCCCTCGCAATGGTTTAACCAGTGATTCTAAGTACATGTGTAACAGCCGTCGAGGCCGGGCCGCCCAGGCTTTGCACGAGTGCGGTCTTTGCATTCTTCACTTGCGCCCCGCCCGCCTGGCCGCGCAATTGCAGCACAGCTTCGACGGCCTGGTAGGCGCCGGTGGCGCCGCCGGGGAAGCCGCGCGCCTTAAGCCCGCCTAGCGTGGAAATGGGCAATTCGCCGGTGAGGCTGATGGCGCCGTCCTGCGCCCACTTCCAGCCTTCGCCTTTCGGCGAGAAACCGGCCGCTTCCAAAGACAGCGCACTATAAATGGAAAAGGCGTCGAACAGTTCGAAGAGATCGACGTCCTTGGGCAGGATGCCAGCCTGCGCGCAGGCGCGCTCCACGGACAGGCGCGCGGCGTTGAAGGTAAGAGGATCGGGGCGATCGTGAAGCGCCAGGGTGTCAGTAACGGCGCTTGAGCCTGCGATTTCGACGAGCGGGTGCGGGAAACCGGACGGCAGCAGATCGGCGCGGGTAAGCAAGAGCGCAGCAGCTCCGTCGGCATTAGGCGCCACATCGAACATATTGAGCGGGGCGCTAACCATCCCCGCCTTGGCGTAGGTTTCCGGCTTCACGGCTTTGCGAAACATGGCGTTGGGGTTGTGGGCTCCGTTGGCGTGAGCGGTGAGCGGGAAGCCTGCCAGCCCGTACTCGGGAACTTTGTATTCGTGCATATAGCGCTGAGCAATCATCGCGGCTTGAGCTGTCAGCGTGAGACCCTGCTCAGCTTCGTAATCGGTGTCGGATCCCATGGCAAGCGCCGATTCCACCTGTGCGGGAACCTGGTCGCTGAGTTTTTCTACACCAAGAACGAGGGCAGCGTCCACTTGGCCGGAGGCAACTGCCAGCATACCGACGCGTAGCGCCATCGCCGCAGAGGCGCCCGCGGCTTCGATGGTGGCGGCTTCGATGCCGATGAGGCCGGCAAAGTCAGCGAGGAGCGCGCCGAGATGTGCCTGGCGCGAAAGCGTGCCAGCCAGCATATTGCCGACGTACAGCGCGGTGGGTCGCAGGCCGCCCGCATCTTGCATGGCGGCCTCTATGGCCTGGAGGCCAAGCTCGCGCAGAGATACGTCCCATTGCTCATTGACTGGGGTCTGGCCGATGCCGGCGATAATAACTTTAGACATAAATAACCTCTAATCAAATTGGAGATTAGAGACTGGAGATTTGAGATTAGTAATCTCTAGTCTCCAATCACTTCATAGTTAATTTTCCACGCATCCGTACGTACTCTGCATAATCGATCTCCGTGCGGCGGGCAATATATTCTTCGGTAGTCGTTGCCAGCTGTGGCTTGCCTGCAATCTTGTCGGTGACACGCAGTACCATGGCGTCGGAACCGGCGCCGGAGCCGAATGAGACCATCATGATGCGCTCACCGGGTTTAGCGACATCCAAGATGGCTGTTAAGCCGATGATAGCCGCTCCCGAATACGTATTACCGATGCGCGGCACCAGCAAGCCGGTGGCGATCTGTTCGGGTTTGAAGCCGAGCATCTGGCCGGCGCGCTGCGGGAATTTTGTGTTGGGCTGGTGAAAGACTGCGTACGCGTAATCTTCGGGTTTGGTGTTCGTCGCTTCGAACATGGCCTCACCCGCGGAGGTGATGTGTTTGAAGTAAGCCGGCTCGCCGGTGAAGCGCTGTCCGTGTTCAGGATATATTGCGTACTGGCGGCGCCAGAAATCCGGAGTATCGGTGACAAATGAATATGATGATTCAATTTCCGCCAGCGAGTCATCGCCGGGGCCAATAATGAATGCCGCGCCCCCTGCCCCAGCGGTGTATTCGAGCGCGTCGCCCGGCCGACCTTGAGCGGTGTCCATTCCGATTGCGAGCGCGTAGCGCGCCATCTGTGAACCCACGAAGCCCATGGCAGCCACCATGGCTTCAGTGCCCGCTTTGCAGGCAAACTCCCAATCGGCCGCCTGGGTGCTGGGCACCGCGCCGATAGCTTCGGCGACAATGGTGGATGTGGGCTTCACCGCGTAGGGATGCGATTCGGAGCCGACCCAGACGGCGCGCAGATCGCTCGGATTGATCTGGGCGCGGGCCAGCGCGTTGCGCGCCGCTTCGATGGACATGGTGGCGACATCTTCGTCGAGACCTGGCACGGATTTTTCTTCGATAGGCAGGCCGCCAGTTCCGTTCGTCCAGATGCGCGCCACTTCACGCGCAGGCAGGCGGTAGCGCGGTACGTAGGCGCCGTAGCCAACGATACCCACCGGATGCTCCGTTTTTAGAAGGCGGGCGTGTTCGTGGTCGTGATCGTTTTCAGTCATGGGACCATTCCTTTAATAATTGCTCGGCGCGATCAACGCGCACCGTATTTTCTTTTATCAGGGCGCCGGCTAGCTTCTCGATGAGATCGCCTTGAGCGCCGGCAGCGACGGCTACCTGGCGGGCATGCAGACTCATGTGGCCGCGCTGGATACCTTCCGTGGCGAGAGCACGCAGGGCAGCCAAATTTTGCGCCAGACCGACGGAAACAATAATTTCAGCCAACTCCGCGGCTGTGGTAACGCAGGCCAAAGACGAATTGCTGGCCGCGCCGGGATGCACCTTGGTGGCCCCGCCGACAATGCCAACTGCCATCGGCAGCTCGAGGTTTCCCACGAGATTTCCCTCCGCGTCTTTGCTCCAGGTGCTCAATGAAGTGTATCGTCCGGATCGAGCGGCGTATGCGTGGGCGCCAGCTTCCACGGCGCGCCAGTCATTGCCGGTGGCAATAACCACGGCATCGATACCGTTCATGATGCCTTTATTATGCGTGGCGGCGCGGTAAGGATCGGCGGCAGCAAATGCCCAGGCTTCGATGATGCCATTGCGAACCTGTTCAGCGGAGAAATCGCCAAAAGCGAGTTCACTTAGCTTGATTGTGCATTCAGACCGGGCCAGGCGGCGATCAGCCAGATTGCTGAGGATGCGCAAGTGCACGCGGCCACCAGTAAGCCCTTCGATCTTGGACGCCAGGCGCTCGCAGGCGGTGTTGACCGCGTTGGCGCCCATGGCGTCACGCACGTCGTAGATCAGATGCAATACCAAGAACGGACCAATGGACGATTCTTCGATGCGACGGATTTCCAGATCACGCGGGCCGCCCCCGTGTTTTTGCAGAAAGGGATCGATGGCTGCCACTTCGGCCAGCAATTCGTCTTTGGCCTGCGTAATGGCCGCTGCCGCCGCGTCCAGATTGGCCACGTCGAGCAATTGCATCTGGCCGATCATCTCAGGTGCATCCACGGAGGAGCGGAAGCTGCCTGCAGCTCGGGCGAGTTTCGCCATGTACGAGGCACCTGCCACCACGGAGGGCTCTTCAATCACCATGGGCACCAGCACTTCGCGGCCATTTACTATGAAATTCAGGGCAACACCCAGGGGCAGGCTGTAAGTGCCGACCACGTTCTCAATCATGTGGTCGGCAAGGTTGCGGTCGAGGCCGCTGACGCCGCTGAGCGCGACCAGGCTGGACGGGTCCAGGTCGCCTGCTTCGCCCAGGCGCTGGAGACGGTCGGCGAGGGGCAAGTTATAGAAACCGGGTATACGGGAACTGCGGGCAGCCATCGGCCTAATTAAGCCGCGGCCGGGCTATCAAGAGCTATCAAATTCAGCGATTTAGCAAGTAGCTATTGGCTATAAAGCTAAAGGCAACTATTCGAAACGGAACGAGGCGTAAGGTTTGCCCTGTTTTTTGAATTTGGAGATTACTTTGGCTACATCGGGATTGTTTTTTATGACACCTTCCAGACCTTTTGCGTCCCAAGAAACTCTTCCGTCGTAATAGAAAGCTTTCATTCCTTTTACGGTAAGGGTTTTCTGCACCTCAACTACACCGGCTTTGATCTCTTGTTCGAGTTTTTCCAATTCCTTCTGCGCCTTCTCCGATTTGCCAGCAAATTCTTCTTCAATCTCCGCCACCTTATCTCGCACTTCTTTTGGCATGGCCTCTTGGATTAGCTTTTGCTTATCAGCCTCGAGGGCGGAGATCGAGGATTTCATATCCACGTACTTATTCATTAAGACAACGACTTCTTCATTATTCATTTTTCTGAGCCTCCGCTAAATACGTGTTTGGCTTTGAGCGGAGTCGAGGCTTCAGGCGGTGAGGATTAAAAAATCCGGCTAAAGTCTCGACTCCCCAGTTAACCCGGTCAACTGTTGCATGCGCAAGTTTTAGTTGCCCCAAATCATATACGATTCATTGGCGCAGACTTCATTTGCACCGAAACCTTCAAGACAGGCTTTGTAAGGTATCAGCGTGCCGTTTTGGGCGCGGATCGGGGGAATGGTTAGTAGGGTTTGGCCATCAGCGTCACTGAGCGGGAATTGGTAGATGCTGGTTCCACCACCCGGTAGTGTGATCTCCAGGTATGGTTGCAAGCCAGCCAAGAGTTGATTGCCTGCAAACAAAGTGGCATGGATCACTTGTTGTTCTGCTGAATTGATCTGCGAAAAATCCTCCCACACCTGGATGCGGATCTCCGCCTGCTGGGCTGGCGCTTCGATAGCAGGCTTATCGTAAAAACGCGCTTTGTATTCAGCGCCCACTGGCAACGGTTCCACCCCACTGCCCGGGACGTAGCGCATGCAAGCATTGGCGAAACACTGGTTGGCGCTGCCATCTTCCTGCAGCTTCAACTCAGAGATGGGCTGCCCGAAGATCTCGAAGCCGCCATGCAAACTGATGTAATCGGAAAAGACCAATGGCACGTTGTATCCATATTCGCCATCGATGCCGTAGAACATCACATTGGGGTTATCGAGTCGCGTTACCAGCGGTTCCGGTAGGATGCCCAGTTCCGCCATGATGGGTCGGGGTGCGGCCTGCTTGGAACCATCCGCATTCGCATAGAGCACCAAATTCTGGTAGATGACTTCAAGGCTGCCATCAACCTTTTGGTAGGGTCCCGCTAACCGCGGCCCGACGAAGCTGTCGCCCAGGCGGGCCACCGTACTAACGAAAGGTTCGCCGTAGGGCAACTCGATCTGGATTATGGCCGCAGGGTTGGCGAGCGTACCGCAGGTATCTGCGCAGGCGATGCGTCCATAGGGCATCAACTGCACGCCGGCACTGGCATCGTCCAGATTTTGGAAGAAGCCCAGGTTTTCAAAGTATTGTTCAACGCGATTCTGTTCGGAGTCGTATCGCACCCCGGTCAGTGGTTTGCCAACATAGCGCTGGGTGCCCAGTTCCTGGTAAAGGGGAACGAAACCTTCGTAGACGATGTATCCCTCTACAAATAAAACGCCCTGCAAATCAGTAGAGGCAAGCGGCTCGTCCCAAACACCCATTTGCTGCCCCAGAGGCGCCAACGAATACTGCTCGCTGGGCGGCAGCTCAGGGTCGTAGACCATCAACGCGTTCTCCAGATATTGCTTCTGAACATTGCCTTCAACGATCACCGGTGAAAGCGGCGGACCCAGGCGGTCCTGGCCTCCGAGGAAATCGTAGAACTCCTGGAAAACCGGTTCGATGAGGTAGGGGTTGGAGGAAAGCGAGAGATCAGGCTGGCTGGCGCCGGAGCACGCAGCCAGGAAGGCTGCAAGAAGCCTGAGAACAAAGTAGCTGGGATTGCGGATCAGCGTGCTTAATTTCATATCGGTCTGACCGCAGGAAGAGATTCTAGCACGCAAGGACTATAATCGATGTAAGCTGTTAGCTTATAGCTTTTAGCTGTTAGCTCTTAGCTATTAGCATTTAGCTTATTAAAACCAGAAGCAAAAAATGAAAGATTTCCGCAAACTGAAGGTTTGGGAGAAAAGCCACCGACTTGCTCTCGCCATTTATCAACAAACAGTTGGATTTCCCAAGACTGAGATATACGGTTTGACCTCCCAGATAAGGCGGGCTGCTTCTATCCCGGCCAACATTGCCGAAGGAAGCGGCCGTGGCAGTGATGCAGAGTTGGCCCGATTTCTTCTAATAGCAATGGGATCAGCTAGTGAGCTAAAATATCATTTGTTCCTTGCCAAAGACCTGGAATATCTCAAAGAACCCGCTTTTCTTACTCTGGAAAAGCAAATTGACGAAGTCCAAAAAATGATTACCGCGTTACACAAGCGTATTAAGCTAACCGCTAATAGCTAAAGGCTAATAGCTAGACCGGAGGTTCGCCTATGGTTCAAGTGAAACAACCCGAAACGCGCCCCATAACTGAAGAGGGCGATTTCCTGCAAATACAAGCCATCGATCATTTGCATTTCTACGTGGGCAACGCCAAACAAGCCATGTATTACTGGTGGAAAGGCTTTGGATTCAAACCTGTCGCCTATTCCGGCATGGAAACAGGCAACCGCAAATTCGCGTCGTATGTGCTCGAATCCGGCAAGATCCGCTTCGTGGTGTCGGCGCCCTATTCGCCATCGCACGAGATGGCGGGGCACCACCTGACCCACGGTGATGGCGTCAAGGTCATAGCCATTCAAGTGAAGGATGTCGAAGAAGCTTATCGGGCGACGACATCTCGCGGCGGGCAGAGCGCCTGGGCGCCCCGCGAAGAGAAGGACGAATTCGGCGTGTTGCGCACCTCGGCTATCCACACGTATGGGGAGGTTCTGCATATTTTTGTAGATCGCAGCGGATACAAGGGCCCATTTGCGCCGACCTACCAGCCGCTGAACAAAGATGCGGATTCCGCAGGTCTGGCGGTTGTGGACCATATCGTAGGCAATGTGCAGTTGGGCAAGATGAATCACTGGGTGAATTTTTATCATCGCGTGATGGGTTTCCGGCAACTGCTACATTTCGATGACAAGGACATCAGCACCGAGTATTCAGCGTTGATGTCTAAGGTGATGGAAAACGGCAACGGTCGGATCAAATTCCCGATCAACGAACCGGCCGAAGGGAAGAAGAAGAGCCAGATCGAAGAATACCTCGACTATTACCTGACACCCGGAGTGCAACACATTGCCATGTCCACCGGTGACATCATCGAAACGGTTACGAAATTGAAGGCCAACGGCATCGAATTCCTGCGCGTGCCGGATACGTACTACGAGATGCTGCCGGAGCGCGTAGGCGATGTAGTTAAGGAGCCGCTCGACAAGATCAACGAGCTGGGCATCCTGGTCGACAGGGATGACGAAGGCTATTTGCTGCAAATTTTCTCGCGCCCTATCCAAGACAGGCCGACTTCATTTATTGAAGTGATCCAGCGCCACGGATCGCGCGGCTTTGGCAAAGGCAACTTCAAGGCCTTGTTCGAAGCGCTGGAAATGGAACAAGACCGCCGCGGCAACCTGGATCCATACGGCGGATAGTCGCCTGAATGAGATACCTAACATTCACCGCACCGGGGGAGCAACGTACGCGCCTGGGCGCGCTGCTCTCCGAAGACCGCGTGGTCTCTCTGGCACGTGGGGACTTGCCCGCAGACATGCTCGCGTTCATCGAGGCTAGCGCGCCAACATGGGCCCTAGCCGAACAGATCGCGCGGCAGACGCAGTCAGTGTGGCCGCTAAACCAGGTGACGCTGAAGGCACCATTGCAGCGGCCACCAACCTTGCGCGATTTCTACGCCTTCGAAGCGCACGTGAAGACGGCCAACAAGAACCGTGAGCGCGAGGTGCCCGAGGAGTGGTACCAATTTCCGGTCTTCTACTTCACCAACCCGAACACCATTCACGGACCGGGCGAAGATGTCGCCATGCCTGCCTATACAAAGGCCATGGATTACGAGCTTGAAGTGGCTGCCATCATCGGCAAACCGGGCAAAGACATCCAGGCGGAAAATGCGCTGGACCACATTTTCGGATTCACGATCCTGAACGACTGGTCAGCGCGAGATGTGCAGCGCATGGAAATGAAAGTCGGGCTCGGACCCGCCAAGGGCAAGGATTTCGCCTCCAGTCTGGGACCATGGATCGTAACACCGTCTGAACTGCGAGATCGGGTCACGGATCGCGTTGGCGTCTACGACGCGGAAATGACCGCCAAGGTCAACGGCGTCGAACGCTCACGCGGCAATTGGAAGGACATCCACTACTCGTTCGGCGAGATCGTCGCTCGCGCCTCAGAGGGCGTGATGTTGTATCCAGGTGATGTCATCGGTTCGGGGACGGTTGGCACAGGTTGTCTGCTGGAAATTACCAAAGGTGAGGGGCCATGGTTAAACAAGGGGGATGAGGTGGAGTTGGAGATTGAGGGCGTTGGAGTGTTGAAAAACAAAGTGATTTAGAATAGCATTCAGCACTCAGTATTCAGCCATCAGCAAAACCAGAATGAAGGATTTTCGAAAACTACAAGTTTGGCAAAAGAGTCATCACCTAGCTTTGGCAATTTATCGCGCGACCAAGGATTTTCCAAAGTCAGAACTGTACAGTCTCACTTCTCAAATGCGACGTTCTGCAACATCTATACCATCCAACATCGCGGAGGGAAGTGGGAGGGGAAGTGACGCCGATTTGCGCAGAATGCTGCAGATTGCCTTTGGTTCTGCAAGCAAACTGGAATATCAGCTTCTGCTAGCCCAGGAGTTAGAATTCATTAATAAAGCCTCATATCAAAAATTAGACGACCAAATAACTGAAATTAAACGCATGCTGTCTTCGCTTATGAAAAAGCTGAAAGCTGACCGCTGATAGCTGACAGCTAAAAGGAGTTTCGCCATGCCTTTCTACCATTCTCTCGGTCAACTTCCCAAGAAGCGCCACACGCAATTCAAGAAACCTAACGGCGGTGGTTTGTATAGAGAAGAAGTGATGGGACTGGAAGGATTTTCCGGAATCCAGTCGCTGCTCTACCACCACTTCCTTCCGCCGCGCATCAAAAAAGTCGAACTGCTCGGCGAGACCAAGCCGGCCTATGTGGATTTCGGCCCCATCCGCCATCGCGCCTTCAAGACGGCCGAAATCCCCAAGGGCGGCGACCCGGTTGCCGCTCGCCGAACGCTAATGGGCAACAACGATGTGACCCTGGGTCTCAGCCGCCCCACCAAGAATATGGATTATTTCTATCGCAACTCGCAGGCCTACGAATGCTGGTTCACCCACGAAGGCCGCGGCGTGCTGCGCAGCCAGTTCGGCGTACTCGAATTCCAAGAGGGCGACTACTTGGTCATCCCTTTCGGCGTCACCTGGAAGATGGAACTCTCCAGCCCTGAAGCGCGCTTCTTCGTTGTGGAGACACCTTCCCACATCGAGCCGCCGCGCCGTTACCGCAACGAATACGGGCAGCTGCTCGAACATGCCCCCTACACCGAGCGTGATCTTCGCGTCCCAGAAAAACTGGATACCCATATCGACCACGGCGAGTTCGAGGTGCGCGTGAAAGTGCGCGACACCATCAGCCGCCATATCTTGGATCATCATCCACACGATGTGGTGGGCTGGGACGGATTCCTTTACCCCTGGATCTTCAGCATCCATGACTTCGAACCGCGCACTGGCGCATTGCATTTGCCGCCGCCCACGCACCAAACATTCCAGGGCCGCAACTTCGTATTATGCTCATTCGTCCCGCGCCTTTACGACTTTCACCCCGACGCCATCCCAGCGCCCTATAACCATTCCAATGTGCAGTCCGACGAGGTCATCTACTATTGCGAAGGTAATTTCATGTCGCGCAAGAGTATCGACCGCTGCGACATAACTCTGCATCCCTTCGGCCTGCCCCATGGCCCCCAGCCAGGCGCCACGGAAGCGTCCATAGGCAAGAAGCGCACCGATGAGTTGGCGGTGATGGTGGATACGTTCCATCCGCTGAACCTCACCACGGATGCGCTTGAGCTGGAGAAGCCTGGGTACCAGGACACCTGGATGGCAGACGACAGCGAAGCGAGTTTCTTCACTGCGGGTTAGCCTGCAATCCCATGGAACTTAATCTGACAGAAATTCCCGCTGCCACGTTGAACCGTATCAACCTTGCGAAGGTCAAGGAAAGCGCAGCTTTCCGCAGTTGCGAGGAGGCCGAAGGCCGACGACGCAATCCCCAAACCTTCGCAAGGTTGTGAATCTTATGGAAATCAATCCCACTGATATTCCTGCCGCTGCGCTGAACCGAATCATCCTCGGTTCAGTCGTGCCGAGGCCTATCGCCTGGGTCTCCACTGCGGACCAATCGGGTAAGCCAAACTTGGCTCCCTTTTCCTTTTTCAACGCAGTTTGCTACAACCCACCGACCCTGCTCTTTTGCCCCGGCGTGCGCGGAACCGATTCGGGCACGAAGGACACCTATCACAATATCCGCGCCACCAACGAATTCGTGATCAATATCGTCACCGAAGAACTGGCTGAGCCGATGAACATCACCGCCACCGAGTTACCCGCCGAGATAAACGAGTTCGAGCTGGCCGGTCTCATCGAAGCGCCCAGCGTCCGCGTGCGCCCGCCGCGGGTGGCGCAAAGCCCGGTAAGCTTCGAGTGCACGTTAAACCAGATCGTAGAAATCGGCGACGGCAGCCCAGGTTCCGGATGGGTAGTGATCGGAAATGTGGTGCATATCCACGTGGCAGACGAAGTCCTCCTGCCGGATTACAAGATCGACATCCGCGCCCTGAAGCCGGTGGGCAGGCTGGCAGGTTTCAACTATGTGCGGGTGAACGACGTCTTCGAGATCAAGCGTCTGCCTTCACAGCTGGCGGTAAAGGAAAAATAAGGGTTGGTCTTCAACCAATCCTGTCAATCCTGTATTGCGAGCGAGCCAAGGAAAGCTTTGCTTTCCGCCGTTGCGAGGAGCCGAGCGTTAGCGAAGCGACGAAGCAATCTTGTGAGCGAAGCAATCCCCAACCAGAGGAAATATGATCCCTGAGTTCTTCCAAACCTGGCTCAACAGTAATCCAAACAATCCGACCATCGCGGTGATTGTTGGAGCTCTTCTGGTTTTTATCATCGCACGTTTTGTTGTGGCGCGCGGTTTGATCTATCTGACCACGCGTACCCAAAACAAATGGGATGACATTCTGATTAAGCATCTGCGCCCCTATCGCCTGGCCTGGGTGGCTCCGCTGATCATCATTTATCTGTTCGCTTATCTGTGGGCGGAAACTGAAGGCTTTGTAGCAACAGGCAGCTTGTTTCTAATCGTGTGGATCATCGTACTTACATTTACTTCCGTGCTCTCCGCAGTGAACCTGATTTATGAGAGCCAGGCTACTTACACCGGAGTATCCATCCAGGGTTATCTGGATTTAGGCAAGATTGTTTTCCTGGCGGTTGGCACCATCCTCAGTGTTTCGCTAATCACGGGGCAGTCACCTGTTTTGCTGCTCAGCGGCCTCGGCGCTATTGCCGCCGTGTTGCTGCTCATCTTCCACGACACCATCCTGGCCCTGGTAGCCAGCATCCAGATTGCCGCAAATGACTTAGTGCGCGAAGGGGACTGGATCGAGGTGCCCGGCTTCAACGCGGATGGTGATGTGACCAACATTTCTCTGCACAGCATCAAGATCCAAAACTTCGATAAAACGTTTACCGTCATTCCTACTTATAAATTAATGGATGTCTCGTACAAGAACTGGCGTGGCATGAGTCAGGCAGGGGGCAGGCGCATTAAGCGTTCTATCTACATCGATATCCAAACGATCCGGTTTTGTGACCAGGAAGACATGGAACGTTTAAAGAAAATGGAATTATTGAAGGATTACATTCCCACGCGCAATTGGGGGCCGGATGGCGCAAGCCAAAATGCATTGCCCCGTTCGACGAACGTTGGTGCGTTCATGGCATATATCGAGGCTTATTTACGCAGCCGCCCGGACTTGCACAAGGACATGACGCTGCTCATCCGCCACCTTGACCCGGGCCCTAATGGCTTGCCGATTGAGATTTATGTCTTCTCCAACACCACAGTTTGGGAACAGTACGAGGCCATCCAAGCCAGCATCTTCGACCATCTATTGGCTGTGGTGCCTGAATTCGACCTTCGCGTGTTTCAACAGCCTACGGGGAAAGACTTTGCAGCCATAACCAATCGCGCCGTTTAACGATGCCATGGCAGAGGGATTTGTTCCCTCTGTTACAATAAATCTTGTCATCGCATATGGCTGATATTCTCCTTCAGAAGCTCTCCTCGTTACTGCAGCAAGCCAAAGAGGCTCACCAGCAATTCGAAAAAGTTGAATTAGAAGGTCAATTCGATGAGCAGTGGGCAGCCTGGTACGCGGATTTCCTGGTAACCAGCGGCCTGCCTGGTCTGCTCGGCTCTGAACCCGATGTCGACCAACTCGCCAGCCAACTAAACGAGATCAGCCAGAGGCACAAAGCCGAACGCGCTGCAGAGAACTGGGCAGATTACACTGCCCGGGAACTGCTTGAAGTCCTAACTTAATCCCCCACAAAAAGGAACCCTATGGCCAAGAAAAGCAAGAAAGCCGCAAAGCCAAAGAAAGCCGCCAAGTCCACCAAAGTAAAGAAACCTTCCAAGCCGGTCAGGGTAACCAAAAAACCGGCTAAACGGGGATTGCCACGTCGGCCTACGGCCTCCTCGCAACGGCAGAAAGCAAAGCTTTCTTTGGCCTCGACTCCAAAATCGGCGGCCAAAGCAAGCCCCAAGAATCTCGGCACCGTGCCGCGCTGGGATTTGAGTAACGTCTACCCCAGCCTGGACAGCATGCAGTTCGAGGCTGGCGTCGAGGACGCCAAGGCGCAGCTCAACGATATCGAAACCTACCAGAAAACCCACAAAGTCGAAAAACGGGAAGGCGGCCCTGTGCAAGGCAACACCGACGACCTGGCGCGCGTCCTCTCTGAGCTGGTCGACAAGATGAACCGTGTGCGTCGCCTGTATGCCACGCTAAATGCGTACGTTGCTTCCTACACAACCACGGACTCCTTCAACAAGGAGGCCCGCCGCATCGAATCCGAACTGGAGTTGCTGGGTGTCCGCCTGCGCAAGCAGGAAGTGGATTTCCGCGCCTGGGTCGGCGGCATGGGCGCGCAGCTGCCCGAGTTGGTGGCTAAGCCAGGTACCCTGGCTGACCACGACTTCTATTTGAAAGAAGTGCATACGCAGAGCCAATACCTGATGAGTCCTGCTGAGGAATCTTTGGCAGCCGATCTCACCCTCAGCGGCGCTAACGCCTGGACCAAATTCCAGAACACCACCACCTCACAGCTCAGCGTGGAATTCGTTTTGGATGGCAAGAAACAAAAGCTGCCTATGCCGGCGCTGATCAACCTGCGCACCCATCCTGATGGCGAGACCCGCCGCCGGGCTTACGAAGCCGAGATGGAGGCCTGGGAGAAATCCAAGGAAGCCTACGCTGCCGCGCTCAATGGCGTGAAGGGCGAAGTGAACACTCTCGATAAGCGTCGCGGCCGCGCCGATGCGTTGCACGCATCCATTGATACCGCCCGCATCGATCGCCAGACATTGGACGCGATGATGGAAGCTATGCGCGATTCCTTTCCCATGTTCCGGCGCTATCTCCTGGCTAAGGCCAAGCGATTGGGCAAGAAGCAGTTGCCCTGGTGGGACGTGTTCGCGCCAATGGGCAAGACCGATCGCGTCTACACCTTCGAGGAGGCTCGCGATTTCATCCTGGATCAGTTCGCCACCTTCTCCGATGATCTGCATGGATTGGCCAAGCGCGCCTTTGACAATCGCTGGATCGACGCCGAGATGCGTGAGGGCAAGAGCGGCGGCGCCTTCTGTATGGAGGTGCCCGGGGTTGACGAGTCCCGCATTCTGGCGAACTACAACGGCTCCCTGGAGCAACTGGGAACACTGGCCCATGAGCTGGGCCATGCCTATCACAACGAATGCCTGGTAGGCAAGACCTACCTGCAGGCCATCACACCTATGACCTTGGCTGAGACGGCTTCCATTATGTGTGAAACCATCGTGACCGAAGCCTCGCTGAAGCTGGCCAAGAGCAAAGCCGAAGAACTCGCCATCCTCGAGAACGATTTGCTAGGTTCCTCACAGGTAGTGGTGGATATCACCTCACGCTTCCTCTTCGAAAAGGAGGTTTTTGAGCGCCGCGCCAAAGCGGAACTCTCCGCCGACGATTTCTGCGCCATCATGGAAGATGCGCAGAAGCAAACTTACGGTGAAGGCCTGGACCCGCAGTTCCTGCACAAGTACATGTGGACCTGGAAACCGCATTACTACTTTGCTGGTTTCTCTTTCTACAACTACCCCTATGCGTTCGGTCTGCTGTTCGGCACCGGCCTGTACGCCATCTACCAGCAGCGCGGCAAGGATTTCGTGAAAGATTACCGCAATCTGCTGGCCAGCACCGGCCTCGGCGACGCGGCAACGCTAGCATCACGCTTCGACATAAACATTCGCGAAAAGAAATTCTGGGCCGACAGTCTCAAGGTGATCGGCAAACGCGTGGATCGGTATGTAAGTTTGTAAAATTCCACAATGGAATCAAAAGCAGCCCCGGAAATCCAGGGCTGCTTCGTTTTTAAGGTGTGGGCGATGGAGTTACGGTGATCAATCCTTGTTTGATCAACTTCATGGTCATAGTGGGTTGAGTCCAGGCTAAGCCGTACCTTGTATAGTAACGCACCAGGCACCAGAGACGCCCTTTGGGAAGCCCGGGAGCAGGCTCCCAGTGAGTGGCGCACTTCCTCCAGCCACCATTCAATTTGTCAAAGTACCAGATGCTCATGTTGGCCTCTTCATCTATCCATTTGTCGTACTGGAACTTATCCAAATTGAAATAGACGCGCACATTGCCATACACCCATTCGAAGGGCTTCCCATTTCGATCGTAAACTTGGAAATCTAATATCCGCTGGGTGAATTGATGCCACGACTGCACGCGACTCCAATCCTCAGACTGCAACACCATGGTCCCGCGCATTTGCGAATTGTCGATAAAGATGCCGCCGTTCCCAATGAAAACTTCGTAAGGCTTATTGAAAACTAACTCGACTTCGCGGCGCAGCGGCCCTTCGCCCTGGAAGGCGCGCACGGGTAACACGCTGGCAACCATCGCCGCAGCTAAGACTACGAATAGAAGGCCACGGGCGATTCGCCTTGATCGAATCTGAGGTTTATTCTTCATCACGTTAACACTGCGGCCGCAGGATGTTGCTGGTGGCATCGAGCACGATATCGAACTGGTTCGTACCGATCATAGAGCTAACGAACGGCATTGTCAATTTAAAGGTATAGCTCACCGTGACTTGGATTGCATTGGTGCCATCCGCGCAATAATCGGTACCCACCAGGACGGGAGTCACCGTCACTAGGGAGGTATCAGTCAAATCAACCGGCGAATTGGAGCTATCGCGCACGCGAGCCTCGATGTCATCGAAATCGGCAAGAGTGGGATGGATTGACCCGTATTGGGCGCCTTCTTGGGCCGCTTCCCTCACAGCAATATAGGAAAAGAATAGTCGTCCCCCGTCAACGGTTACGGCCAGGAGCATAACTAATACCACAAAACTTATGGCAAGCTCTACGACACTTTGGCCGCGTTCGCTGCGTCGATTTTTCAATTGGCGGTTATATACCGCCGATTTAGTTAAAACCATAGCGATCTGCCAGCTACAAGTTGCGTGCCAGCCGCCCGAAGGCAATCTGATGAAAAATTATAGCTGAAAGCAGAGCCTCTATAGTCCCCCAGCAGTACCAGCTTAGAAGGCCTATTCGGCTACGCTAGTTTTGCCATAGCCGAAGATAGCAACGGTCAACGGGCGGTAATCCCCGTCCATCAATTCCACTCGCAGGACATGTTCCCCAGGCTCAAAACCGCTAATCTGGATATATCCGCCGTAAGAGCCGCCGTGGTTCCAGATAGCAGCTACGTCACCCCGCCAGACTTCATTACCATCGAAAAACACGGATGCCCAGCCAATGGTGCTGGTTCCATAGAACTGCACGCCCATCACCGTGGCATCCAAGTCGCTATGGGCCTCGATCCAGTTGCCGCCCCACCAGAGGATGCGGTTCACGCCGTAGGGCTGGGTTTCCGGCGCAAAACTGATGTCTATTCCATCTGGTGGCGGACTGTCTTCGGTATTGGCCTTCACCATCAGCTCAGGTGGAGTGGAGAACATGCGCACGTTGCCAGGCACCACTGTCACAGTGACAGGAAGATCGTGCTCATCGAGCGGCAAAAATGCCTGCCGATCACCGCAGCCCAAAGGAGCGCCCTCGGCAAGACGATCCGCAGGGCAGAGCTCCCAGGTACCCAGACTCAAATTCTTCCCACGCAATTCAAAGTTGCACGGGTCATTGATCACGGAAAGTTTTAAACTGCCATCTGTCTTTGTCCATTGATATTCACCTTCCTCATCGCAGACCAAGTCATTGGACAGGAATAAGTGATCTCCTTCAACTCTGAAAGCCGCTACAGTGTGCCAGTTGTTCAACTCATAGAGAATGCGGACCACGCCGCGATCCAGCTGCATGCGCCAGAGGCCGCCTGCAGGGCGATATTCGGCGCAGCGCAGGCAGCGCCACCATTGGGGAGGAATGTCTGCTAGGCGGCCATAGGTTCCATCGATAGGACTAGATTCCTGAACAGGCAGCGGATCGCCGGTAACGCCCAGAGGGCTACGCACAAGAAGCTCATCCCAAAAATCCTCTGGAATGATCTGCGCGGCAGAAGCAGTTTGGGTCAATTGCATTGGAGTACCCGCTTGAGAACTACAGGCGAACAATCCTAGTAAAAGAAATCCAATGGGCAAAATGTGAACGGCTTTCATTGTTTTCTCCGAAATGGCAAAGGGAGACAGTTTGCAAAAAACTAGGCGCGCGGCTTGGATCTTTCTATGCGATGTTGAAGGTATGTCGAAAAATAGCCGGCATAGCGCTGCTGGAGTTCGGGCAGCATCCAATCTTTACCGGTAACGATATGGCGGCAGCGCGGCGAGCCGCAAAGGCATTCGAAATCATCGCGAGGATCGCCGTCGCACATGGCGTAGTCAATGGTGACTTCTTCTCCCGGTTCAATGTCCCGCATGGCGCGAATGACCACCTGTCCATCCAAGCCAGCATTCGGATCGCAAGAGTGATTGATGAAATCCCCGGGACCCGGTTTGCTGGAGACTAGGTAAAAGCCCTCTTCAATTTGGGCGCTCTGCCGCTTCTGGCGCTCACCAAGTCTCTCGAAACCGGCACGATCCACCACGTCACCCCCCCACAGGGCAATTAGCTCACCTTTGTAGATTTTCTCGCGGGCGAACATCCCCCTGCCCTCAATGGTATTGTCGTAACGAATCTCGATTTTGGGAAAGGCGTACGAATTAGGTCCGTTTAGGGAATAGTCTTCGACCATCTTGAATACAGTGACCAGCGCTGCGAGTCCTCCGTCAAACGGCTGAGTTATATCATAGGAAAAGGCATGAACTTAATCGAACGTTGTCAAACTGGGTCATAGCCCTTATGATAAGCACGGTATTTCCCGCAAAACCGAGACTGTTCCCACAATATTTTTTCCGGAGGAACCTTGAAGCAACTTTCTATCGGTAAGTATCGCGGCTTGCAGCAATGTTCTACACCCAATGGGGCCTTGTCCATTCTTGCCCTTGATCACCGCAACAATCTGCGACAGGCTCTGGCCAACGCGGGCGCGGGTGCGGCGGGCCCACGAGAGCTTAGCGAATTCAAGCTACAGGTAACAGGCGCACTGGCGCCGAGTGCCAGTGCCGTTCTGCTGGATCCGGAATTCGGGGCGGCGCAAGCCACTGCGGCAAATCAGCTTCCCGGCGGCGCCGGGCTATTGGTTTCCGTCGAGGCGACTGGCTACACCGGTGAACCAACCGGGCGGGAAAGCAATCTGCTGCCGGGTTGGAGCGTGGCTAAGATCAAACGCATGGGCGCCAGCGCAGTGAAGATGCTGGTGTATTACCACCCCCAATCGCCGACCGCCAAACAAAACGAGGAACTGATCAAACAGGTGGCTGCCGATTGCGCCAAACAGGACATCCCCTTCCTGGTGGAGCCGCTTTCGTTCGCCATCGAACCCGGGCAAAAGAAAGTAACCGGACCCGAACGGCATGATATCGTGCTGGAAACGGCACGTCGGCTCACTCCGTTGGGAATGGATATTTTGAAAGCTGAATTCCCGCTGGATATTGAGAACGCAAAAACAGATGCGGAATGGGAAAAAGCCTGCAAGGCGCTGACAGAAGCCAGCACTGTTCCTTGGGTGCTGCTTTCAGCGGCTGTCGACTTCGAAACCTTCATGCGCCAGACCACTATCGCCTGCGAACAGGGCGCCAGCGGCGCCGCTGTCGGGCGGGCGGTATGGAAGGAAGCGGTGGAACTGCAAGGCCCCAAACGTGAAGCGTTCCTGGCGGATGCGGGCGCCAGCCGCATGGCTCAAGTTACCAAGATTTGCAATGAGACCGCGCGGCCGTGGACCACTATCTATCAGGCAGAGCCTGTAGACGAGAACTGGTACAAGGGTTACTCAGAAAAACGACAGGTTACTGGCTGATTTCGAGCATTGGAATCCGCGCAAAATCAGACGCAGTTAATTCAGTTTGTGGCAAGCTGCTGGGGGCGAAGGATGATAGCCATTCTTCCTGGAAACCGGGCGCCGGCCAGACCAGATCCATGACGCGGGTGTGGTTGGTAGCCCCAACCGGTCCGCCACCGATGCGCCACTGCTCGGCGATGGGCAGCACATCGCGAACGCGCATCACGCCGCCGCTGGGGAAGCCTTCCTGGCTGAGCACCATGGCGGTGAATGCCCAATCCTCGGGGTTGTCGCCCAAGATCGACTTGGGGACGCGAATGGTTATTTTGCGCTGACCGGAATCGGCCAGGATCTGGAAGTCGCTGCTGCTGGCCACCTGGCTGATGCCGTCTTCCTCGCTGGGCACATAGATGCCCGCAGTCCAGCCTTCGGCGTGGATGCCGAAATCCCAGGCGAATGGGCCCTCCAGGGCCAGGTTGCGGCCGGGGAACAAGGCTTTGCCGCCCACACCATCGTGATCAGTATCGATGTAGATGTCGAAGGTTTGCAGCGCTAAACCGTTCGGGGAGCCCCAGGGATTGTCCACCGGACCGCGCACCACGAACTTGAAAACGACATTTTCACCGTCTTCTCCGACTTGGAAATTCAGGATGTCGAAATTACCCGCATTGAACACCACGTCCTGTGGATAGGTGTAAGTACCGGGGCCATAATCATCACCCTCGGGGTCGGAAACTTCGAGCAAGACTTCCGTGGTGCCGAGATCCGGAACGGTTAGCCGCGCGGGACCCTGGCTTGGAAGCTGATCCACGTCGGAAAGTGCAAATTCGCCATTCAAGCCATTTGGCAATTGATAATAAGCGCGCAACGTAATCGTGTCGCCAGTATCCGCGTTGCCGATGGAAGAACGAGGAATGGCCACCTCGATGGATTCGGCAGAAATCCCAACGCGTAAGGAGGAGCCGGTATCCAGCCATTCGCCATTGGCAGACGCGGTGAAAAGCTGGGCTGAACCTGAAATCGGGTTTACCTCGAGTCGCAGTTCACCGAGGAATCCGAGGACAGAACCTGCGGTCGAGAAACTAATTGCCGAATCTCCTCCGGGAACGGAAAGATAAATATCTATTTTCGAGTCGTCTTCAAACGGAGGCGTCAAATTCAAGCCGATATATAAATTGCTCGAGTCAAATCCATAGAGTAGGGATTCGAATACTGCACCTGAATTCGCCATCACGCCGCTTGCTGCCTGGTAGCGCCCGCCTGCAGCCCACTCTTCTTGGCCGATCACACCGTCGATCCTGGGCGTGAACAAACCCTGGGAGGATTGATCGGCAGTTGCCGGCGCCTGCGGAATAATCGGCACATCCAATATTGAGGGCGGCTGTTCGCCGAGCGCTTCATATACAAGTTTGAGCGTTGAGCGGTATTGTTCATCGAAAATGTCGTCGTTGCCGGAATTCTGGTCGCCGCCGTACCACCAGAACCAATCCGATCCTTCGGCAATGTACATTTGCTCCAGCGCCGCATCCAATTGGGCCGAAGTAACCGCGTCTTTGTTTTCACCGGTGATGTAGGTCTGCAAAAGGGTGCGCGTTTGGGCAAGCAACTCCCAGGCAGCGTTCTCTTCTTCTTCGCCGATCCAAGTGGAGAAATCGTGGTTGATCCAGGAACCTGCCCACAGGTCTTCGATGAAAGGTTGTTCGGGCGCCAATGCGAGAAACTCGCTCGGCGTCACCGTCTTGATCAGGGGATCCTCACTTAGCTGCGCGTAAAGGCTGTTGAGGAACTCCTTACCGTCATTCTCGTAGTACTCCCAGGCGTTTTCTCCATCCAACAGCACGGTTACCAAATGCGGACCTTCAGCGCCTGAGTCAATGAGTTCTTCACGAATATTGTGTATACGTGTAATGAAATCGGTGGCAGCCAGTTCCCCATCCATGCCCGAATAAGTGAAACCCACCTTGTCTGAGATGACCACATCGCGAAACAGGATCGCTACGGGCTGGCCACGCCGCCCTTGGACGTAATAAGGCCGGTATAGCGAATCGGCGTTAACAACGACATCTTGCGAATTGCGTTCAAAACTTTCCAGACCGAGGCTTTTTGCCAGCACACCCTCGTCGGAAGCAATCCATTGCAAGCCCGCCTGGCTGACCATGGTCACAATCTCCTGCGCCACCGAGCCTTCAGCAGGCCACATGCCGCGCGGCGGGACACCGAAATGGTCCTCGTAGAACTGCAGGCCGAGTTCGACCTGGGCAGTCGCGTCTTGCCCATAGACGAATGGCTCGCCAGGCAATTCGAGCTCGGGTAGCGCTTCCCGCGCAAGCTGAGTGGTGACCAACAGAGGCAGGATGGGGTGAGCAAACGGAGTCATGGTGACTTCGATCAGCCCGGCTTTCTGCAGACGGCGATGCAGCGGGATCACTTCGCTGATGATGCGTAAGTGTTCGGCAAAAACTATTCCCTTGTCGCCTTCATTGAATCCCTCACCTTTTGCGACCAAGGACGCCAGCGGTTCCTGAGCCAACCAATCGGGATCGGTCCAGGCCAAATTGAACAGCACCTGCAAATCGCGAAAGTCCTGGACGCTATATGCACTAACGGGATCGTTGTTTCCATCCCGCAAGGCCAGCAATTCCTGGTAACGCGGGAAGCGCGAGATGATCTCGCGGTTCGTATCGAAGAAGCGATCGAGGATGAATTGCTTTTCTTCGCTGGTTAATTCGTCGGCGGGGACCTCAGCCATCGCCCAATAGAGGTCCTTGGCGCCCGCCTCAAAGTCATCCAATTGGCGGATCAAGCTCGGGGTGATGTTGAAGGTGGCATGGATCTGGGGATACTCTTCCAGCATGGCGGCCATGTCCAGATAATCCTTGGCAGCATGGACGCGCACCCAGGGCCGAACGTAAAGGCCCGTCTCGGGATCCTTATAGTAAACGGGTTGGTGCTGGTGCCAGATAATGGCCAGATAGATGGGCTCGCCTTCAGGTGCCGGACTGACTTCGGTCGCGTCAACAGAAGGACTTGCGGGCGCGCAGGCAACTATGAAAGATAGGAGAATTACGCCAGCAACGAGATTATGCAGTTTCATTCTTTCCAAGGTTTGTCTTGCGCCCGCCGACGGATCAGCGATTGATAAAAGGCAAACAGCTCGCGATCTTGGAACTTCCCCCAATCCATGGGAGCGCGACATCCTACCAGGCGGTCGTGCGGATCATCGGTCTGAAATTCTGACATCCCGACTTCTGTGCCATAGTAAATGATCGGCGGACCGGGGAGCTTGAACTGCAGCTCCGCTGCAGCTCTCAATTTTTGCTTGTCCTCACCGGCAATGAACAAAAAGCGTTTCATGTCGTGGTTGTCGAGGAAGGTTGGCAGCAACATTCCAGATTCTCTAAAGAAATCAAGATGGCGGCGAAGGAAGATGTCAAAATTATGCATGGTGATGCTGCCGTATCCATACGCCCGCCGGACCGTCTCGTTGAAATTGAAATCCAACAAACCGTCCACCCGGCCCGCATAGCGCAGCATTTCGCTGGGAGGTTCAACAACTTCCGCGAAACAAAAACTTTCGGGGTTGGCCTGCTTGCAGGCCATCTGGAATTCCGTCCAGAATTCAGGCCCGGGTCCTTGTGCATGGTCGAGTCGGAAGCCATCAACCTCGAATTCCGTTAGCCAGAAGCGCGCAATATCGAACATCCATTTACGTGTGGCTTCATTGGTCAGGTTGATCTGCGGCATGCTGCGCACGCCGAAATAAGTGCGATAACCGATTTCCGACTCGTCGAAGACAAAATGCTCACGGTAGGGGCTCTCCGCCTTCGCCAAGGCATCTACAAAATAGGGGTGCTCGTAAGACAGGTGGTTGGCCACCAGATCGAGGATGATCTTGATTCCGCGTGTGTGCGCCTCTTTGATCAGCGCATGCATCGCCTCTTCCCCACCCAGGCGCTTTGACACCGCTTGATAATCAGTCACATCGTAACCGTGATAGCTGGTGCTCGGCCATGTGGGACTCAACCAAATAGCCGTGGCTCCCAATTCCGAAATGTGATCCAGCTTATCGCGGATGCCCCATAACGTACCCCCGCAAAAATCACTGAGATGCGCGGTTTGGGTCCACTCGCGACCGATGCCGGGGTGGAAACGATCGGAGAAGATGTGGTAGATCACCGCTTCCCGTGCCCAATCCGGCGCGGGATATTGTGTCACGTGGTAAGAGAAGATCTTTCCACTCAGTGGATCCTCGGGTTTCGCCTCCGGAATGGGGGTATTGGCGAAGTGCGCACGGGTGGCCAGTTCCTGTTGAAATTTCGGCTCGGGCCAGTCGGCGTAGGCGGCAGCTTTCCCACCTTTCATTCCCACGATACGGTAGCGTACCAGCGTGCCTTCCGGCTGGGCGGGAATCTCACCACGCCAGGTTTCCATGTAGCCCCAACTTAGCGTGTCCCACTCGACACGCGACCGTGAGAGTCTGGCAGTTTTGACCTCACCATCAGCATCATTCGATGTATCCGGCTGGGTGCCATTGGTTGTGTAATAACAAACGATTTCGTCCAGATCCAGATCGCTACCCACTTTTGCGATGACCGCCACGGGTTTATCGGGCTTTGGATCGAGTGGATCGGTAGCGTAATTGTGCTGAAGTCCGCTGCGATGCGCGCGGTAGCGGATGAGCTTAAGCTCATCCGTGATTAAAGAGCCAAATATAGTGTCATGCATTACTAGTCCATTGGAATGAAGAATTAATCAACGGATAAGCGCTAACAGCAACTAGCCTTTGACCGCTCCCTGGGTCAAACCGCTGACGATGTAATCCTGCAATATTGTATAAATGGCCGCGGCGGGAATAGCGCCGAGCAAAGCCCCGGCGGCGAAGATGCCCCAGGATTGGGCGAAATTCTGGTCCACATAAAGATACAGGCCCGCCATCAAAGTGAATTGTTCGGTGCTGCGCAGCAAAACTCTGGCGAGAATGAATTCATTATAGGTACCCACGAAGGCCAGCACGCCAACCACGGCCAAGACCGGCCGCACCAGAGGAAAGATCAGCGCCCAGAAAGCCTGCCAGTGGGTGGCCCCGTCCACTGCAGCCGACTCGTCGATGTCGCGCGGGATCGAATCAAAGTAACCTTTCATCAACCAAATATTGATGCCCATCGCCGCGCCCAGATAAACCATGATCAGGCCGCCGTGTGTATTGAGGCCAAAGGCCGGGAAATATTCGCCGATCTGGCGCAAGAATAAGAACAACGCCACCATGGTGAGCAAATTAGGGAATACCTGAATCAGCAAGATGGTGACCAGCAGGGTGCGGCGGCCGCGGAAACGGAAGCGCGAAAACGCGTAAGCCGTCAACATGGTTACGAAGACCGCCAGTGCAGCGGTGATTCCCGCCACTTTTGTCGAATTCCACATCCACAGGAAAAATGGGTGCAGCGGGTCATTGAGCAACGCCTTGAAGTTTGCCGTGGAGGCATTGGGAGGGATGAAGGCTTGAGTAGCCATTGAAGAAGAAGGGTTGAAAGCCGCTGAAATGATCCAGGCAATCGGGAACAACGCAAATAGGAGCGCAAGGATAGTGGCAATGATCTGTCCTAGGCGGCGTGTTCGGCGTTGGCCGTGTAATGAACCGCCCAAGCGAGCGGTCTCTACACGAGTTCTTGGGAGCAACGCGGGCTTGGCTACAGTTTGCTCAGACATTTTCGGAGATCTCCTCCCAGGTGCCCATGAAACGATATTGGAACAATGTAATGACCGCCACGATCATAAAGATCACGATGGTGATGGCGTTGGCATAACCGTAATCGGCGCCTCGGCCCGATTCGAAAGCCAGGCGGAAAGTATAAGAAATCAGGATATCGGTGTAACCCGCCGGAGTAGCCGTATTAGGTATCGGTGGCCGGCCCTCGTTGTAAGCGTAGATTACGGCAAAATTGTTGAAGTTGAACGTGAAAGAAGCAATCAACAGTGGACCCACTGCCACCAGCAGCA
>JAMCZK010000044.1 GCA_023485685.1 Chloroflexota bacterium
TGCGAGATTGACAAAGAGTCCATCGACGAGATCCCGGTCAGCGAGTTCCCGGAAGGCGTAAACCCGGAAGTGGGAATGGAACTTGAGATCAAAGACAAAGAGGGCAATGAGATGTACGGCCGCGTGCTCTCCATTCAGGGCGATACCGTCACCATGGATTTCAATCATCCCCTGGCAGGCAAGGATCTGCATTTCGAGGTCAAGATCGTCGATCTGCGGGCCGCCACTGGCGAAGAACTCGCTCACGGACACGTGCACTCGCACGGGCATCATCATTAAACAGTGAGTAGTGAACAGTGATGGTTATTAGGAAAAAGCGCACCAGTTGGTGCGCTTTACTTTTTTAGCCTTGCGAAGGTTGGATTTAAGGCATCATTGTCCTCAAATCCAACCTTCGCAAGGCTTTACGCCGTCGCTTCGCGCAACGCGGCCCGCGCCAGCAGCCGGGTGGAGTCCAGTGTTGGCAGCACGGAATCCTCCGGCGCGATCATTAATGGAATCTCAGTGCAGCCCAGCACGACCGCGTCGCAACCCTCTTTGGCAAACTGCTCGATGAGTCCTTGGAAATAGATCCGGGTGTCTGGCAACACGGTGCCATAGATTAGTTCTTCGACAATGTACTTATGCACCTTTTGACGACCTGCCAGGTCCGGCGTGCGCCAGCGGATACCGCGCTTTTCTAACTTGCGCGGATAAACAGGGCCTTCCATCAGCGGTTGCGTGCCGAGGACACCCACGTTGCGGAAACCCTTCGCCTCTGCTTCCCGGGCCACTTCCTCGGCGATATGCAGCCAGGGCAGCGGGGATTTGTCGATGATGGGGTCAATGGAGACGTGTACCGTATTATCGGGAGAGATCAGGAAGTCCGCACCCGCACCTGCCAAAATTCTGGCCGAGGCGAGGACGAGATCGCTCACCAAATCCCAGCGATCGGCGTCCGAGGGTTTCTTGTAATCGTTGAGGTTGAAGGTATGCATCGTAACTTGCGGATGCTCATACATCCCCAACCAGTCTTTGCCTTCCTGGCAGATGGTGCGGTAACACAACGCCGCACCTTCATACGAGACGCCGACAATGCCAATGTGCTTAGTCACTTAGTTCCTTAGTTTTATAGTTTGGTAGTTAACGAAGAACCTAACAATTATCCGCGTTCGTCCGCGGCTATCTCGACTTATTCTCGAAAAATCCTTACGCGGCGGTTCGGCTCTTTGCCATAGGAATGCGATACCAGCTTGGATTGCTGCACCAGTTCATGCTGCAGACGCCGCACATAGGAGGACGCGGGCGGCAGTTCCACCCAGCGTTCGCCGTTGAGCACCGCATTGATCGCCTGCTGTGTGCTGCGCATCTGCTCCTCTACGCTGCCAGCCTCCTCGGCAGCACCAGGCAGGTCAAAGAGCCCAATCAGGAAACGCTCCATCTGCGAAACGGTGTTGGCGCGCAGCACATACACAGGCATGCCCCGTTGCTCGGCGTCCACAATGGCGCGCTGGCGCTTGCGATAGTAGGAACGCAGGGTGACCAGCACATCCGCCTCGCCCGGTTCCTTCATCGGTACCGCCGGGACGCCCAGGCGCTTAGCAGCGTTCACCAGGCGGTTGCGCGCCACTCCATAAGGATAGACGCGCACGGTTTGCATCCTGGCCCCATTGCGCGCAGGAGCGGCTGGCGCGATTCCAACCTCACGCGGCTCACTGGCGATGCGGGCATAAGCTTCTTCGCCAGGCATCGCCAGCTCGCGGCGCCGCGGGCCGGTAGTTGAGGTGGTGCGCGCCGGTTTGCGCGCCGGCTCCACCGTTTTCTGAACGTGAACCTCGCCTTTTTCATCGCGCGAGCGGATCTCTGGCACTAGCGGATAACCACGCAGCATGGCATCCACGGAGGCGGCCACATCGCGGTGGACGGCTAGCTGGTCGCGGGTTTGGATTTCGATAAGCACATCGAAGGTGGGCGGCGAACGACGCTCCAGCACGGTCTTTTGCGTGCCGCGGCGCCGGGCTTCTTCATCGGACAAGGTGACCGATTCGATCCCGCCCACCAAATCAGAGAGTGTTGGGTTGATCATGAGATTTTCGAGATTGTTACCGTGCGCTGTCCCAATGAGCTGCACGCCGCGCTCGGCGATCGTGCGAGCGGCCATGGCTTCGAGCTCGCGGCCGATCTCATCGATCACGATGACTTCGGGATTGTGATTTTCCACCGCCTCAATCATCACTTCGTGCTGGCGGGACGGCGTGGTCACTTGCATGCGGCGGGCGCGGCCGACGGCGGGGTGCGGAACGTCGCCATCGCCGCCGATCTCGTTGGAGGTGTCTACAATGACGACGCGGTTATTCTCGGCGAGGATGCGCGCCGCTTCACGAAGCAACGTGGTTTTGCCTACTCCGGGCCGGCCCAGCAGCAATAGACTCTTGCCTTCTTCGATCAGGTCCTGGATGATATCGATGGTGCCATACACAGCGCGGCCGACGCGCAAGGTGAGACCGACCACATCGCCGCGGCGGTTGCGGATCCCGGAGATGCGGTGCAGAGTGCGCTCGATGCCGGCGCGATTGTCCTCGTCGAAATCGCCGAGGCGCTCGACGACATATTGGATATCTTCATGGGATACCTCGCGATCGACAAGCACGACTTCTTCGGTGGTCAAGCGCGAGGTGGGCACACGCCCCAAGTCTAAAATAACTTCGAGCAGATCGCCGCTGTTATTGCGCTCACGGACCGCAGATTCGATATCCTTCGGCAATACGGACAACAGGGCATCTAAGTCATCGGTAATTTGGCGTCTGGTCATATCTAATCCATTCGGGTTCGCGCGCCTTCGGTAGCGGCGCATGGATTGGGGTAGTCGGTTCGGCGCTGCGGTTGGCAACCGGGATGCGGCGTGTTTCTTCAGCCTTAAGCGGCAAGGTGGTACGCTTAGCCATCACGGCCTGGCGAGGGCCGGGCTCTGCGCCCAGTTTCTCTAAGGAGCTTTGCAGCCAGTCCTGGTAAGAACGTAAACAGACATATACCGGTCTTCCTTTCCTTGGGCGCAACCTTTTTAGTAGATCGGCCAACGCCTCGTCAAAAGGGTCTGCATCGAGGGAAACGAAAGGCTGCAGCCAAACACCACGCGGTCCCCGTTTCACCTCCGCGTAGGCCAGCAATTGTTCCTTATTATAGAGAACATAGCCATCTGGTTTTTCTTGGGCAGCTTCAACCTGTTGCACTTGTCCAGGCACTAATCCGTTGCGCAAAAGTTGAATAGCAAGCTCATCGCGTCGAAGGGTGGGCTGCCATAAAGAAGTCTGTTCCGCAACATTGGGTACATTGTCGATTTTCCAGATTTGCTGACGGGCATATATGCTAAATCCGTTTTGGCGAAGAACACTGAAGCCCGGGCTGTCCTCATCCACCTCGGCCACCAAGCTATGGGCGCCGCGGCTCCCAACCTGTTTCAACAGGCCGTCCAGCAAATCAGGCATAGACCGGGAATTCAAACCGTTATCCGGCGCCAAAAACCGGCAATGGGCCAATGAAGAACCAGGGAGATGGGCCACCTGAGCGATGATTGCCTGACCGTTGTGACTGACGCCTGGCGAACGATGCACATAGGTGAAGATGCCGGCGAGGGCAGAGAGGGGCGACAACAGCACCGCCCGCATGATGGCTCCAGGTCCCTGGGTAAGTAGCGATTGTGGATGTAAGAAGACCGCCTGGCTAGATGCTGACTGCCACAGGCCTAAGTCTCGAATTGTAAACGGGCGCAACACGAACCTATTCTACATGAGCCGAAAAAAAGGTGGGGAAAACGATAAGTCCAGAATCTGTCCCGCGCCTATTTTCCCTCGGCCATTTTGATAAAGTAGCGATGAAAGCGATCGTCACTGGTCAGTTCCGGGTGGAAAGCGGTGGCCAGCAGGTTCCCTTGCTGGGCGGCCACGATACGGCCATCCGGAAGAGAGGATAGCGCTTCGGCTTTCCCGGATACTTTCTCGATAAGCGGGGCGCGAATGAAGACTGCATGTACCGGTGGATTTTTCTTGTCGATGTCTTTCAGGGCAGGGACTTCCAAATCGGCCTCGAAGCTTTTCACCTGGCGGCCGAAGGCGTTGCGTTCAACGGTGATGTCCATGAGCCCAAGCAGAGGCTGCTCGCGACGAGCATCTTTGGAGAGGAAGATCGCCCCGGCGCAGGTTCCCCAAACCGGCTTTTGATTCCCGAATTTTCGCAGCGGTTCGATAAGTCCGTAGTCCACAGCCAGTTTCCCAATGGTGGTCGATTCCCCACCGGGGATGATGAGCCCATCCAGGCCATCAAGATCTTCGGGCAGCCGGACTTCGCGCCCCTGAACACCCAGGCGCGAAAGCATGGCCAGGTGCTCGGCAAAGTCACCCTGAAGTGCGAGGACGCCAATAATCATGAGGAGTGAATCTCCAGACTCCTATTTCTATTCTCTGGAGATTGGAGATTGAATTGCCTACCAACCTCTTTGCGCGATCAGATCTTCCTTCGGAATATCCGTTACCTGGCGTCCTATCATAGGTTCGCCCAAATTGCGGCTGACCTCTGCGAGGATCTTGGGATTGCTGAAATGCGTGGTGGCTTTGACAATGGCTTCGGCGCGCTTGGCCGGATTGCCGGACTTGAAGATCCCCGAGCCCACGAACACGCCATCCACGCCGAGCTGCATCATCAGCGCGGCATCCGCGGGAGTGGCGATACCGCCGGCGGCGAAATTCACTACGGGCAAGCGACCAAGTTCTTTGGTTTCCTTGACCAACTCATACGGCGCGCCGAGTTCCTTGGCGAAAGCCATCAACTCTTCATCGAGCATATTCTGCAAACGGCGGATGTCACCCAGAACAGAGCGGGCATGGCGCACGGCTTCCACAACGTCGCCGGTGCCGGCTTCGCCCTTGGTACGGATCATCGCCGCGCCTTCACCGATGCGGCGCAGGGCTTCGCCCAGGTTCCGGCAGCCGCACACAAACGGGATCTTGAAATCATGTTTGTTAATATGGTGCTCGTCATCGGCAGGGGTTAATACTTCGGACTCATCCACATAATCCACGCCCAGCGCCTCAAGGATCTGCGCCTCGACGAAATGGCCGATACGCACTTTGGCCATCACCGGGATGGTGACAGTTTCCATGATCTCTTCGATGAGAGCCGGGTCGCTCATGCGGGCTACGCCGCCGTAGGCACGGATATCGGCCGGCACACGCTCCAAAGCCATCACGGCCGCGGCGCCGGCATCTTCAGCAATCTTGGCGTGCTCAGCGGTAACCACGTCCATGATCACGCCACCCTTGAGCATCTGGGCCAGGCCCTTCTTTACGGCAAATGTTGCAATTTGCTGCCCCATCTTTACTCCTGACGGCGAAAAAACGATTGGTAGAACTGCGTTCATAAAAATTCTACCATGTGCAATTTAGGTTGTCTTAAACAGAAAGGGGTTACGAGGCAAATTTGTAGCTCAATATCTTATAGACCAGCTTGGCCGCCAAAAAATCTGGACCCTTATTTTGCTCGTTGGGGCTCAGCTCGACCACATCGCAACCAACCAGGTTGTGTGCGCTGCAGACTTCTTTCAGAAGTCGCAGCACTTGGTACCAGTACATACCACCGGGTTCTGGGGTACCCGTGGAGGGCATGATGGCCGGGTCGAACACGTCCAGGTCGAAGGTAAGGTAGACGTTGGGCTGCAGTAACTTGATGAGGTCCTTCACCCAACCCGTCGAATGGAAGATGTCTTCGGCGTAGAAAACCTTTTTTTTATCCAGGTATTGGAGCTCAGAGATGTCCAGGCTGCGGATACCCACCGAAACGATATCGCTGTTCAGTTCCGAAATGCGCCGCAAGGTGCAGGCGTGGCTGAATTTATTATCCTCGAGTTCTTCGCGGCGGTCCGTATGCGCGTCCAGATGCAGGATGCTGAGCTTCTGGAACTGCTCGATGTGGGCCTTGGCCGCGCCGTACGATGCGGAATGCTCCCCGCCCAGGGTGACTACGAATTTCTTCGCGCCAAGGTGCTTCAAGACGCGTTCGTGAACTCTTTGATTCAACTCATCCGAGTTCTTTGCCTCGACATTCTCGTCAGTAAAAATCCCCTTGCGATATACCTCACTTTTTGTTTCGATGTCATAGAGTTCCATGTAACCGGAAGCCTCGATTAGGGCCTTGGGGCCATGGCGCGTTCCAGACATCCACGACGTGGTTAAATCAAAAGGCACAGGTACGACAGCCACCTGCGCCTTTTGATAATCCGTGAATTCTTCAGAGAGACCGCCGAAGTTATAGGGCGGCTTCACCTCGCTCATCGATCTTCAATAAGGACAGCGGCTGCCAATACCGTTGTCCATAGGCCGTCTTTGTTACCCTCGTCAGATTGGACGATGTGGCGCGTCTTGAAAATGTCCGGGCTGGCGTTGTAGATTTGCTTGCGTTCATCCCAAGCTGTATTCGGGTCAAATGGGATGCCCATAGTGGTGGCCAGCATAGTAGCCGCTAGGTCCTCGGCATATTCCCCAGCTTTTTCCCCTTTCTCTCCATACGTATGATGCTCGGAGAGGTAGCCATAACGATTTTCGTCTTGCGGCAGGGCTACACCAATAGCAGCCGAAACCAGACGGTTGGGTTCGTTAGTTTCGCTGCGCGCCATTACACAGTAAACGATTTGGCCGGGTGATAAATGCTTGAGGCCTTCGTCCACCGTCACGGTTTTGCAGCCAGCCGGAAAAATGCTGGAAACGTAAACCAGATTGTATTTCTCGATCTTTGCATTACGCAATGCAGCCTCGAATGAGGCCAGTCGGTCTTTGTGCACGCCGACACCTTTGGTGAAAAAGATCTTGTTTGGGATCAATGATGTCTCCTTGTGGTAGTCGCTGGGGTTTGCTTCGGCAGCCTGCGGCTGTCTCCCAACGGCCTACCGGCTGCCTTCCAGGAAGGCGTTGAATTTTTTCTCTTTGCGTGTCTTCCAGTTTCCTTGATGATAGGCATAGCTGGCCAACAAAGGAAAGGCCAGAGTAGCTTCGGCGAATACCATTTGCTCGGCGCCCTGGTCCACTTTGCCCCAAGAGTGTGCCTCTTTCAGCGTGGAGCCCGAGAGGCCGCCATCGCGTTCATCGGCGACAGTGATCTGCACCGCGTACTTATGCATATCGGCATCGGCGCCTAAGATCTCGGCGGCTACCGTAGTATCTTGGGCGAAGTTTTTGGGTACGCCGCCGCCAATCATTAACAACCCCGTAGTCTTCGCTTCGATTTTGATTTTTGTCAGTTCCAGGAAATCCTTGGCTGAGTCAATAGAGACGGTCGCCTTCTTCCCAGCCTGGTACTGGTGTTCCACCAAACCGAAGCCGGCGCTGGAGTCGGAAAAGGCGGGGACAAAAATGGGGACGCCTTTCTCATAAGATCGGCGCACCACAGAATCCGCGCCGATTTTCTTGTCAGCCAAATATTTCCCCATATGCAAGATGAATTCGCGGGAGGAGTAGGGGCGCGGCGGCAGGCCGTCGGCGATCTCTTTGCTGGTGTTGTCGCAAATGCGCAACTCATCCTCGTCGATGTAGGTGTCATAGATGCGGTCAATGTGCGCCTGCATCAGTTCATCATCATCAGCATGAGGTGTACCGATGTAATGCTTGAAGCCCAGGCCTTCAAAGAAGTCCTGATCCACGATGATGGCGCCGGTGGAGACGATAGCATCTACCATATTGTTGTCCACCAGATCAAAAACCACCTTCCGGAGCCCGGCGCTGAACAACGATCCGGCCAGGCACAAAAAGACTGCGCATTCGCGGTCTTTGAGCATCTGGTCATAGATCAGGCAGGCGCGGGCCAGGTTGCGCGCTTGAAAGGCCATGTGTTCGAATTGGCCGATCAACGGTCTGGCATCGAAGCTTTTGATATCGATGTGCTCGATTAGCGAAGTCAAGTGTTTTTTCTTTAGCATACGCGCATTATAACGATAATTAGCAATTAGATTTAATGAGTGTTCGAATCAGACACCGTAACGAAATGCAACAGCTCACCTATTAGCGATTCTCCAGTAAGGGTTGGCCAAGATGTTGTTTGTTTTTCCTGGGGGTGGGTACTGAACAACTTGACAACATCACCACGTCAAATTTCGATTTCCTTGCCTGCTCCAACTCCAGCGGGGGATTAATAGCAGAGTTTCGGCAGTTAAAGGATCAAAGAAGAAAAAATCAAGGGGTTGGTTTTGAGGGGCTGAAGCAAGCCACCACTTGACAAAATCCAAATTTGGCATACAATGATACAAAGATACAATCATACAAAGGCACACTCATACAATCGGACTGGAGGCCATGAAATTTGAAATCGACCTAACTACGCATAGCCCTGTTTACGCCCAGATTATGGGACAGGTGAAGCGGGCCATTGCCGCCGGCGAACTGAATCCCGGCGACCAGCTCCCCACCGTGCGGCAATTAGCGGCAGACCTGCGCATCAACTTCAACACTGTGGCGCGAGCCTATCGCTTGCTGGACGAGGAGGGCATCATCTCCACGCAACATGGTCGCGGTACCTACATATTGGAGCGACCGCCCTCCAAAGAGAGCGAACGCGCTCGCCGGCGCCAGATCGTTATGCTAGCCGAATACTTGATCGGAGAGGCTGAACGATTGGAAATAGGGCCGAATGAGGTGCGCGAAATTGTGGAGGACCAGGTGAAGACCTGGGAAGAAGAAAAGAACAAGTAATTTGCATAACGATTTGGACAAAGGAGAAGAATGACTACATCTATTCAAGCGTTATTACCCACTAATCGAAATATCACCTCAACTTCGGCGCGCATCAATAGCGTAGCCGCATCGGCTGGGACTCTGATTTGGCTGGCGAGCGCGCTGGGTGGCGTGCTGCTAACCGGGCGCGTCAGCATCGCAATCGTCATCGGCTATGTGCTGGTGACCGCGCTGGCCGGTGTGTATGTAATGCTCGCGCTCAAACTTGCCAATCAGTGGGAGAAGGCAGTAGTGCTGCGCTTCGGAAAATTCTCGAGTCTCAAAGGCCCCGGTATGTTTTGGATGATTCCCATCATCGATACGATTGCACAGTGGATTGATCATCGCGTGATGGTTTCTCCATTCCGCGCCGAGAAGACCCTGACCAAAGATACAGTGCCGGTTGACGTGGACGCCGTGCTGTTCTGGTTGGTGTGGGACGCACAGAAAGCTGCGCTCGAAGTGGAGGATTATCGCTCAGCGATCAGTTGGGCTGCTCAGACTGCATTGCGCGAAGTAATCGGTGCAAGCGACCTGGCCGATATCCTTATCGGACGAGCCAAGATGGATAAGGACCTGCAAAAGATCATCGACGAGCGCACCACACCTTGGGGCATCACAGTCCAGTCGGTGGAAATACGCGATATTGTCATCCCACAGGATCTCGAGGATGCCATGTCGCGCCAGGCGCAGGCCGAGCGCGAACGCCAGGCTCGCGTCATCCTGGGCGAATCCGAAAAACAGATCGCCGCATCGTTCGCCGAAGCCTCCCAGGCCTACAAGGAGAACCCGACCGCGTTGCACCTGCGCGCAATGAACATGCTCTTCGAAGGCCTCAAAGAAAAAGGCGCCATGGTCATCGTGCCGAGCAGCGCGGTGGACACTATGAACCTAGGCGGGCTCAGCGGTATGGTGGCCCTGGCCCAAAACGCCAACCCAGACAAGAGTGGGGCAGGTAAATGAGCGCCTACGCGGCGATCGAACGCAGGCGAAAACGCAGATTGGAGGAAGAAGCGATGACCTCATATCGCGATTCGGATCTTGAAAAAGGTTGGGAATTCAAGATCATGCGCTCTGCTACCGGTGCTTTCAAAAACCCGCAAGTGCTGCGAGCCACCGTGCAACAAGAAAGCCTGGGCGGGTGGGATCTTGTGGAGAAGTTCGATGATGAGCGGTTGCGTTTCCGCAGACCTACAGCGGCCAGGAACAACGATGTCAATCTGCCGCGCGGCTACGATCCTTATCGAACCCGAGTAGGCATCAGCGAAGGTGCGCTTGTCTTTTATATTCTGCTCGGTATAGCGCTGATCGGTGGGGCATCCTGGGAACCCTGGCATTACTTGGGCTTCTAAATTGAGCGTAGCAAAAAAAAAAGAACATGGCGCGTTAGGGGACGCGCCATTTCTTCGCTAGGCCAGCCTGCCTCAGAACATGGTTTCACGTGAAACACCGAAAGGAGTGCATTGAAGCAGACTTGTGTTGATACTCGGCGAATCATCCTATTCATACTATTCGCCTTTGGCATCGCCTGGGCGTTTGGACTGTGGGTCTACCTAACAGGAGGGATCGTTAACAGTCCGGAGCTTCTTCAGGGAACCGGTATCACGCTTGCCGTAGCCCTGATCGCCTTGGGCTACATGTGGGCGCCGGCGCTAGCCAATATTCTCACCCGCACGATCACTAAAGAAGGTTGGAAAGACGCGGGCCTCCGTCCGCAAATCAGGAAGGGATGGGGGGCCTGGGTCGCCGCCTGGTTCTCGCCTGCTATCTTGACCTTCCTTGGTGTACTGGTTTATTTCGCTGCCTTTCGCGATCAATTCGACCCGGAGCTTGGCGCCCTGCGCCAGATGATGCAAGCTGTGGAAGCGCAGGCGGGGGAGGCCATTCCTTTCAGCCTATGGACCCTGGTGCTGCTCCAACTCGGCGTTGGGCTACTCGTCGCTCCGTTGATCAACAGCTTCTTTACCTTCGGGGAGGAACTCGGCTGGCGAGGTTATTTGCAACCCAAACTTATGGTACTGGGCTATCGGAAAGCTCTATTACTAACGGGTGTCATCTGGGGCATCTGGCATTGGCCTGTGATCGCCATGGGCCACAATTTCGGCTTTGATTATTGGGGTGCCCCGTGGACCGGCTTCCTGATGATGACTTGGTTCACCATAACCGCGGGCACCATCATCGGCTGGCTAGCCTTACGCGGCCAGAGCGTTTGGCCGGCGGTCATTGCCCACGCGGCCACCAACGGCATTGCCGGGGCCGGCCTTTTATTTCTTCGAGCGGACGCGCAAGTCAATACCTTGCTAGGCCCGGCGCCTGTTGGCCTGACCGCCAATATCCCCTGGGCGCTGCTGGCAGTTTACCTGCTTTGGAAAGGCGAGCCTCGGCAACAAGATGTTTCACGTGAAACTACTGTTGCGAGACAGGCCTATTCGCTCCGCTCAGGGCAGGCTCCGCCCGGCGAAGCAAACTCTACCCCTGCCAGCCAGGCGCCGAAAAGCGCGATGATTTATGCCCACGGACTCGGCAAGGATTTCGGGAAAGTGAAGGCGGTGGAAGGGCTGGATCTCGAAATCCCGGCTGGCGAGGTATTTGGCCTGCTGGGACCCAACGGGGCCGGCAAGACAACTACCATCCGCATGCTCAGCGCACTGATCGCGCCGAGCGCTGGGGAAGCCTGGGTCGCCGGTCACCGAGTGGGCGAAGCCGACGATCAAATCCGCCGCAATGTAGGCATCCTCACCGAGACGCCCGGGCTCTATGAGCAACTTAGCGCCGAACGCAACTTGGCCTTCTTCGCCCAGATGTATGATGTTCAAGGCGTAGCGAAGCAAGTGGAGCGTTACCTTCGGATGCTGGGCCTTTGGGGCCGGCGAAGCGAAGCCGCGGGCACCTTCTCTAAAGGAATGCGGCAGAAGCTGGCTATCGCTCGGGTTCTATTACATGAACCTGAGGTGCTCTTCCTGGACGAACCCACCAGCAGTCTGGACCCCGAATCCGCGCACTTGGTACGCGACTTCATTTCCGAATTGGGCAAGGAAGGGCGCACCATTATCCTGTGTACCCACAACCTGGACGAGGCCGACCGCCTCTGCGATCGGGTGGCGGTATTCAAGACGCGACTCTTGGCGGTGGACACACCGACCAACCTGCGGCGTAGGTTGTTTGGGCGCTCTGTGGTATTCCATTTGGCGGAGGTCAAGAATCAATTTGCGGCAGTCATGCGCCAAAAGGAATATGTTCTCCAGGCAGAAATGGTGGACAACAAATTGATCGTCAAATTGGATGACCCGGAAAGGCGCAACCCTGAACTGGTGCGGGAGCTGATAGGTCTGGGAGCTCAAATCCAATTCGTCGGCGAGATGCGCCAAAGCCTGGAGGATGTGTATTTGCAATTGATGGGTTCGGAAAACGAGGTCCGGCAATGAGGAAGATTTGGGTACTGATACGCAAGGAATGGGACGAGGTCTTCAAGAACAAGATCGTCATTTTCAGCGTCAGCTTTATGCCGCTGATCTTTAGCGCCATCCCGTTGGGGATCTTGTTCAGTATGCGCGGCGCTGCCGATGTGAGCAGCATCACGGAGGAGTTCGGGGCCGCTTTCGGTCAATTGAAGACGCTTTGCGGCAGTCTGGAAGATCTGGAGTGCGCGCAATTCCTCTTGCTCCAGCAATTCATGGTGCTGTTCCTGATGATGCCGGCCATCATACCCATCACGATTGCGTCGTACAGCATCGTCGGTGAGAAGAATACGCACACCCTGGAACCTTTGCTGGCCACGCCGATCACGACCGGCCAACTGCTGGCAGGCAAAGCGCTGGCAGCAGCCATTCCTGCGATTATTGCCAGCTTGGTGAGTTTTGTAATCTTTGCAACGGGCACCTACTTACTGGCCGCAAGCCCTGCAGTAGCATTTCAGCTCTTCAGCCCGTTGTGGCTGATCGGCATTTTCGTGGTCGGGCCGCTGCTCTCGCTGGCAGGTGTCAGTCTGGCGGTGATGATTTCTTCGCGAGTCAACGAACCACGAGCTGCGGAGCAACTGGCGGCTCTGATCATCCTGCCTGTGATGGCAATCTTCATCGGCCAACTGATGGGGGCGGTGATCGTCAATCAGACTTTCTTACTCTTGCTTGCAGGAGCCCTAGTCTTGATCGACGCGGCGCTATTGTATTTCGCCACGCAGCTTTTCCAACGAGAAAATATTCTCACGCGCTGGAAATAACCTCGTAAACGGGCGCATAACTGACCAGTTCACAAGGATTGGAATGAAAATTCTTTGGAAGTTTTTGCCGGCCTTTTTAATTGCTTTAGCGGCTGCACAAAACGCATCGGCGCAGGGCGAGTTACACCTCAGTCTCAATCGTGATTTCGGTTATGGCGGATTCGACAATAAGATCGAAGGGCTTTTCAGCCTTGAAGTCCAAGGCCCTGAAGATCTGATGAAAGTGGATTTCTACATCGACGAGAAAATTATGGCCTCTATTGATGAAGCGCCATTCCAGGTTCAATTCTCGACGAACGACTACGCGCCGGGCGAGCATCGCCTTTACGCGATCGGTTTCACCGCGTCCGGCGCGCAATTGCGCTCGAATGAGATCACGCGTGTGTTTATAACCAAAGAAGAATCGCGCCACGCGGTGATGGGAATCATTGTCCCCATGGTTGGCATCATCCTTCTGTTGATGTTAGCCGCAGCCGGCATTCCAGCGCTGCTTGGGCGCAAGGAGAAAGTGGGCGAATACGGCATCCATGGCGGCACCGTATGTCCGAAATGCGGGCTGCCGTTTTCATTGAAGGTCCCGGGAATCAACTGGTTCAGTGGGAAATGGCAGCGCTGCCCGCATTGTGGCAAGTGGTCGGTGGTGAAACGCGTCAGCCCCGAAGGGTTGGCGGCGGCCGAAGCTCGTTACCGCGGGGAGGAGACAAACCATGCCACCACCGAAAAGAAGGAGCAGCGGATTCGTCGTCAAATAGACGATAGTCGATATGAGAAATAGCGTGGGTGGACGAGTACTTTAGATCACAGTTTGTTGTACACTTTTTTCGCATAAAATTCACGGGACTATGCCTAAATCGCCAAATTCCTCAATAGGCACTTCTAAGCGCTGGCTACCAATATTGCGCATTGCCTGGGTTTTAGTTTTTCTATTTGCCATCGTTCTTGGCGCGGTCAGTTGGTCGATTGTTTACGGTCGCGCCGTAGGCCAGTGCGAGAGTATATTGTGTCAGGAAGCTCTCCAATTGGAGGACACAGAAACAAGCCTCCCAATCTATCAATCCCTTGGACTTTCTCTCGGCGCTTCAATGGCTGTACAAATTGGAATTGAAGCCCTTGCCATGCTTCCGTACTTCCTTGCTGCACTGATACTGTTCGGACGTCGATTTAATGAGCGCGTAGGCGTTTTGGGACATTGAAGTTGTCATTAACCGCGCCCTGATCTATGGTTCTTTATCGGCCATCCTGGCGGGCATTTTTGCAGCCTCAATTGCCTTGATCAACCTGGCCGCTCGAGATTTCTTTGGCACCGAATCCACGGCTACCGCCGCAGTGGTATCGGCGCTCTTTATTGCCACCATATTTCAACCTTTGCGCGCCGGGATAGAAGCCTGGGTCAACAAACGCTTCTTCCCCGACAACATCAACTTGTCCAAGGAATTCATCGAATTCACACCCGAGGTGCGCAGCGTGATCGGTCTCAAGGATTTGTTGCCAGTGCTTGCCGCCAAGACGGCAGAACTCCTGGGCGTCCAGCATGCAGCTATTTTGCTAGCTGATCAGAAGGGCTCTTTCCGGCGCGCCAGGGCCCACCCGACAGCGTCGGCCAGCACGGGGAAGTTCAAGCCCGACAAAGCCGTGCATGCGGAGCTCGCCAAGGGACGAGCGGTTTCCAAAGGTAACCAACAGGGTCTCTGGGTGCCGCTTTATCTGAAGCGATTGCACAAACACGATGTGATTGGAATCTTGGATATTGGCCCCCGGAAAAACAAGACGGGGTTTTCGAGCGATGACAAAAAGGCGTTGAGCAACCTCGGGGTTGAGATAGGCACTTCGATCTACACCGCGCAACTGCGCGCCAAGAAATCCTAGCTGGACTTGGGCACCTCCAACGTCATCCGCGTCTGCCGCGGGAGTTCGGTGAGCCGCGTCCGGATTTGCTGCTCGACGAAGCCCCGGTCTTCAGCGCTGCTGACGATGTTCAGGCTGTTGGTATCGACGCGCAACACGGGCACACCCTGGAAATACTTATCGAAAAAATCTTCGTAGGCCTGATTCAGCGTGTCGATATAGGTCTCTTCCATGTTACGCTCGTAGGGGCGGTCACGCATGGCGATGCGTTCCATCAGGATTTTCGTATCCGCACTCAGATAGACCACCAGATCCGGACGGGGGATTTTTTCCGCCAGCGCGTCGTGTACGTTGTAATACATATCCAGCTCGTCCCCTTCCAGATTGATGCGCGCAAACAAGGCGTCTTTGGCGAAGGTGTAATCGGTGATCAGGTTCTTGCCGCGGGCAAGGACCTCGGGGACAGAACGGTTTTGCTGGTGGTACCGGCTGAGCAGGAAAAAGATCTGGGTTTGGAAAGCGTAGCGGGCCCGATCTTCGTAGAACTTGGTAAGGAAGGGGTTTTCTTCGAAGACCTCAAGCAAAAGCTCGGCCTGAAAATTCTCCTGCAGTAAACGCGCCAACGTAGTTTTGCCGACGCCGATGACACCCTCGATCGAGATGTACATAAATTTAGGATACCACGAGAAAATCGATGAGAATTCACGAATCATTCGTTATAGTAATTAGTAAATAGTAATTGGAGCGCAAATAATGACCCAATGCTATAGTTACTTCAGCTAACCTAAGTGAGGTTTGCCATGATTAAACGCGTACTTTTTATTTTGCTCGCGCTAAGCCTTGCGCAGGCGGCGTGCACCGTCAGCCTTTTCGCCGCGCCGACGCCGACCGCCACGGAGATCGTGCTGCCGACGGATACACCCACTTTGGCCGCGACTGCCACCTCTACGTCGACACCGGCGCCGAGCGCTACTCCCAGCCAGACCCCAGAATCCAGCGAGACTCCCGAGCCTAGCGAGACACCGGAAGATACTGCCACTCCCACCGAGCCGCCCTTCGACCCGTCTGCTCAATACGGTGCTCCCACGCTGTTTGACAGTATGGACACCGACAAGAACTGGGCCAGCGTTGGCGGCGGGTTGCCAGACAACGAGTTCATCCGGTTGGCGCTGGGCGGCGGAAACCTACATGTAACCGGAAAGCAGGCGGATTTCGATACCTGGTGGTACACCGCCTCGGCACCGAGTGATTTCTTTATCCAGATCAAAGTAAACAGCGGCAACTGCAGCGGCAAGCAACAATATGGTCTGATCGTACGCGGCCCGGCCTCTGCTGGAGCTGGGGCTCGTGGGTATATCTACACGTTCTCGTGCGACGGGTTCTACCGCCTGGATCGTCTGGACACCACTGCTCCATTCACCAAGGTCGAATTGGTCGGCTGGACCAAATCCGATTTCATCAACTCTGGTGACAACGAGACCAATGTCCTGGGTATCCGAATGGTGGGCGAAGACATCACGCTGTACGCCAACGGTTTCGAGGTCGAGGACCTGGATGATGGCAAGTTTGCCTCCGGGCGGTTTGGACTATTCGTGAATGCCGGCTCCCCGGGCAATTACACTTTCAATGTGGACGAGCTGTCGTACTGGGATTTGGATTAGAAGGCCAGTGAATAGTGGACAGGGATAAGTGAACAGGAAAAACCCAAATCATTGAACTTTCCTTTTATTACAACGAGCGTACAATGTGCGCTCGTTTTGTTTTTCTTGATAACGAAATCCATTGTGTGTTCCCCTATTCAGTGTTGGAGATTGCTTCGTCGGACTGCGCCGCTAAAAACGGCGCAATACGTCCTCCTCGTAATGACGGATTAAGAAAGTTTCTCCAGCTCCTCAAGCATGTTGGCGACGACGTTGTAGCCACCCTGCCAGAATTCCGCATCGCGCATATCGATGCCGGCGCGAGTAAGAATCTCGTCGGGAGATTTGGAGCCGCCCGCGGAGAGCAGTTCCAGATAGCGCGGTTTGAAGGCATTGCCTTCTTTCTTGTATTGCTCATAGAGCGCGAAGACCAACAGTTGGCCGAACGCGTAGGCGTATACATAGAAGGGGTAATAGTAAATGTGCGGAATGGAAACCCACTCCCATTTGAATTCTTCGGCGAGATCCAGTGAGTCGCCAAATTGATCCTGCAGATTTTTCATGTAAGCGCCGGAGAGTTCGTCCACGGAAGCGCCTTTGTTGACCAGTTCATGCGCCTGGCGCTCGAAGAGCGCGAAGTAGACCTGGCGCATGATGGTGGCATAGGCATCGTCCACTTTGGAGAAGAGGATATCGCGGCGCACCGCTTGATCTTTCTCCTCGGCGAGCAGGCGATCGACCAGCAGCATTTCGCCAAAGGTGGAGGCGGTCTCCGCAAGAGGCAGCGAGGAGTGATAAGTGAAGACGTTGTGTTTCTCCGCCAGCATGGCGTGGATGGCGTGGCCAAATTCGTGGGCCAGCGTAGACACGTCGCGTGCCGAGCCGGTGTAGTTGAGCAGCACCCAGGGCGCCAGCGATGGATCACCAGAAGAGCAGAAGGCACCGGAGCGCTTGCCTTTGCGCGATTCGCTATCGACGTGGTTGGCTTCAAAAACTCTGCGTGAAAGTTTTTCCAGCTTCGGATCGAAGTTACGGTAGCAATCCAGCGTCATTTGCACGGCTTGCTCGTAGGGATATTCCTTATTGGAAGCGGCCACGGGCGCGTAAATGTCGTAGCGGCGGAGTTTCTCCATGCCCAGCAGCTTGGCCTTCATCTTGAAGAAACGCTGGAAGATACGCGCGTTCTCTTGGGAGACGCCGAGCAAGGTGTCCACCACTTCGTTGGGGACGTCGTTGCCTAAATTCCGAACCGCTATAGCGGTTCGGAATTTTCGCATGCTCAGGTTCTCGTTGTGCCAATCGCGGGTCAGCGTCTGATACATCTGCCCCAGAATAGGGCAGTCATTCCCATACACGCGGTAAAGCTCCTGGTACGCCGCGGCGCGGTGGTCTGGATTGGGGCTGTAGACCAGCTTCATCAAATCGGCGCGGGTGTAATCCTTGGTCTCACCGTGGATGGTCACTTTGAAGACATAGCGATTGGTGATAGAGCTATACAAGGTCTGAATGGCCTTAGCGCCAGTGACGTCTTTGAGGTTGATGATCTTTTCTTCGGGCTCGGCCAGCGTATAAGGCTTGAAGTTGCGCATCTGGCGCAGCCAGTATTGGTATTCACCGCTGCCCTTCATCAGGCGAGCGGCGTTCTTGTTGTCGAGGTCCTTCCACCAGAGGCTGAAGAACAGGGTGCGATTTTGGTGCTCCGCCATGAGTTGCTCGATCTTTGCCTGGAAGGTCTGCGCCGCCTGATTTTGTGTATCTTCGCTATACCAGAGACCGGCGAACTGGTCGATTTTGACGGCTAATCGAGTTTGGGCTTCCAACTGGTTCAAAATGGCGAGGAAGTCCTTTTTTGAGATGGTCTTCTTCAGTTTTTTGCGCTGTTTTTCGAAGGAGGCGACGAGGGTATCTAGTTTTTTCAATGCCGCTTTCATCTCCTTGCTCTCGTGACCTGGGAAAAGGTCTGCGAGGCTCCAGCGGCTGAGTTGGTAGGTCTTAGTCTTTGGTTCGGGCATCTGCTTTCATCCCTTCGCGAAGGATTTGTCGAAGTGAATCGATCGAGCGGCGTCGGCCGCCGTCAGGGTCCACATAATACCAGTGCTGCCAACCGTTGGCCGGGGCGCCCAATAATTCTTTGGCAACCTGGTGAATGGAGCCGCGAAAACCGTTGAGCTTCAGCGAGCCATCTGCCAGCACGCGGGCGCTGGCCTTGCCATTTTCGCCGAAGTAGAGACGTTGCCCCGGTTCCAGGAGGCCAGCCTCAAGCAGATGCCCAAATGGAATGCGTTCTTGTTGGCGCGGTTCGGCAGGGTCAAAGAGTTCTGGTTCGTAGGACACCGGCTCGATTTCGTCGATGCGGCGGCGAGCGAGTTTGGTATACGACTTTTCGCGCTCGATGCCAATCCAATTGCGATGCAGGCGCTTGGCTACCGCGCCGGTGGTGCCGGTGCCGAAGAAGGGATCCAGCACCACGTCGCCAGGGTGACTGCTGGCCAATAGGACGCGATAGAGCAGCGCCTCGGGTTTCTGCGTGGGATGCGCGGCTTCTCCATTGGTGCGCAAACGCTCAGCGCCAAAGCTGACGGGCAAGAGCCAATCAGAGCGCATTTGCTTGCCGTCGTTGAGGGCCTTCATGGCGTGATGGTTGAAGGTGTAAGGCGCGCCTTTTTCTTTTTGCGCCCAGAGCAGAGTCTCGTGGGCGTTGGTGAAACGCACGCCGCGAAAATTCGGTGTGGGGTTGGTCTTGATCCACACTACCGAATTGAGCAGCCAGTAGTTCAGGTCTTGCAAAATGGCGCCGACGCGATGGATGTTGTGATAGCTGCCAATGACCCAAATCGTTCCGTTGGGTTTCAGCACACGGCAACAAGCGGCGAGCCAGGAACGAGTGAATTCATCGTACGCAGCAAAATCGTCGAAGCGATCCCAGGCTTCCTGTACGCCGCGCACCCGAGTGTTGTTGGGGCGGCGCAACTCGTTTCGGAGCTGCAGATTGTAGGGCGGGTCGGCGAAGATGAGATTTATGGAGGCGGCGGGCAGAGTGGCGAGGAGTTCAACGCAATCGCCGACGAGTATCTGGTTGAGTGGCAAGTTGGTGGACATCGGCACCATTATGGACAAGGAAAGCGAATTGCGCCTCATAGGACAGAGTCCAGCTTGGGAGCATTGGTGTTGGGATGAAAAGAAAAAGGGCGGGTCTCAGACCCACCCTTACTAGACTCCAATTGTGAATGGCTGCTGTCGCGCGCTTTTTTGTTGCTAAATATTAAACCTAACGTTGATCACATCCCCGTCTTGCATTTTGTACTCTTTGCCCTCGAGGCGCAGGCGGCCTTTGTCGCGAGCGGCGGCCATGCCGCCGAGATCCAATAGCTCTTGGCCGGCGACGATCTCGGCGCGGATGAAACCGCGGGCGATGTCAGAGTGGATCGTATCAGCGGCCTCCAGGGCGGAAGCGCCGCGGCGCAGCATCCAGGCGTGGGCCTCGGGTTCGCCTATGGTGTAGAAGGTTTGCGTGTTCAGCAGATCGTAGGCGGCGCGGATGACGCGGCGCGAGCCGCTTTCTTCCAGGCCATATTCCTTGAGAAAGATTTCGGCGTCCTCAGGAGAAAGCTGGGCCAATTCCATTTCAAGCTTGCCTTGCAAGGAGAGCAGAGGCGCAGAGCTAGGGAATGAGGGAGCTGACTGTCCCTCCCCGAAATTGAGGACGATAAGCAGCGGCTTGGTGGTCAGGAAACCGGCGCCGGCGAGTTGCTTGAGTTCGTCTGAGGAGAGTGAGGTTTCACGCAAAGGTTTGTTGGCGGAAAGCTTTTCCTGCAAGCCGGTGTAAAGCGCCAATTCGCGCTCGATGGCGGGGATGTCGCGGCCGCCCTTGCCGCGCTCCTCGGTGAGTTTGCCGATGCGGCGCTCAACGATGATGAGGTCGTTGAGCAGCAACTCGTCTTCCACCAAGCGCAGGTCGCGGGCGGCGTCCGCGGTCCCGTGGGGATGCGGAACGCTGGGGTCTTCGAAGGCGCGCAGCACCAGCAATAAACCGTCCATGCCCGTGAGCGCGTTGAGCAATTGACCCGAGAGACCTTTGGAGGTGTCGCTGCCGCCCAGACCCGCTATATCTGCAAAGGAAATCTGAGCATGGACGATCTTTTTGGACGAGAAAAGGTCGGCCAGCTTTAGCAGGCGCTCGTCAGGCACATCGACGACGGCGGTGGTGATCTCAACGCGGCCGGCGCTCATGGCCAGCGGGCGGCTGGAGCGGGTCAGCGCGTTGAAGATGGTGGTTTTGCCGGATTGGGGGAGGCCAATAATGCCGAGTTTCATGGGCAGTTGACAGTAGACAATTGACAGTAGACAGTGAAAAGGCGCGTTTCAATTTGCGTGTGGTTGACTATGGTCATGCGACTGATTATACTTTTCATCCTTAACGACGCCGAATGTGGCGTACGCAAGCAAAACAAGAAGCGCTTGCGTTTGGGCAGACGCGCACGACTCAAAATCGTGTTCCCTGTGCCAAAACGCGGAGCTGGAATGCGGGTTCGATTCCCGCCTTCGGCTTTGATAGTGCAACTTTTACAACACTATATACTTATATACCTTGCCGAAGTGGCGGAACTGGCAGACGCGCACGACTCAAAATCGTGTGCCCTTCGGGCATGTGGGTTCGATTCCCACCTTCGGCACTCAAAGACACTATCGCCTTCGGAACGGGCAGACGCGCACGACTCAAAATCGTTCTTCCCTACGCACGGCTGGGCCGAGCTAATGAAGTGGGGGGTGGATTCCCGCCTTTGGCAAATGGGGAGATAATAAATGTTCTGATGCGTCGCTCAACTTTTGTTTCCGAGTTCCTGTTCCACTATATCCCGGCAATGCTAAGTATTGCTTTCACGACCGCTCTTTTGTATTTGATGCGGGACGTGCTGGATACACCCCTAATTGCCCTGTTGTACTTGCTCCCGGTAGGTGCAAGCGCTTCTGTTTGGGGGCTAGGAGCCGGCATTATCGCGGCATTAACAGCTTTCCTTGCCTTTAATTATTTCTTCATTGAGCCTAACTTCACCCTGGTTGTTCACAGCCCAAGTGATCTGGTGGGCTTGTTTGTATTCCTGATTGTAGCGGTTGCCATCAGCCAGCTTGTTGGCCGCGCCCGAGCCGGGCAAGCCTTGGCAGTGGAAAAGGCACGCCTTACTGAAATCGCATCGCGTGCGCAGGTCCTGGAGGAGAGCGACCGCATGAAATCCGCGTTACTTTCTTCTGTATCCCATGAGCTAAGAACTCCTCTCGCCACGATCAAGGCAGCCACCACCAGCCTGCGCAGCGGCGAAGTGAAATGGGAATCGAAAGCCAGACAAGAGTTGTTAGAAGCCATAGAAGACGAAACTGATCATCTTAATCTCCTGGTTGGCAACCTGTTAAACATGTCGCGCATTGAGGCCAACGCGCTAAAACCCGAGCGCCAGTGGAATCTTTTGCCCGAGATCGCGGGGTCCGTTGTTGCGCGCATGCACCATCCACTCGAGGAACATCAGATCATCATAGAAATTCCAGAGGATCTGCCGCTCGTGCCCGTGGATTATGTTCAGATGGAACAAGTCTTCACGAACCTTATAAACAACAGTTTCAAATACGCACCGGCAGGTACGACCATTCGAATCCGCGCCGAAAAAGAAGGTGCTGATACTGTGCGGGTGCAAGTTGTAAACGAGGGCCCGCCTGTGCCAGAAGAGGACCTGGACCGGATATTTGAAAAATTCCACCGCATCACCGCCGCGGATCGCATCACCGGAACGGGTTTGGGATTATCGATCTGCAAAGGTATTATCGAAGCTCATGGAGGAAAGATCAGGGCAGAGAATCTGCCCGGTGGTTTTGCGATCATTTTTCTATTGCCCCTTTCCATGGACGGCAAACTAGCCCCTGAGCCTCCACGCGAGCCGGAAGCATGAGCACGGCCCCGCATATCCTGGTCATCGATGACGAACCGCAGATCTTGCGGGCGCTGAAGACCATCCTGGGCGAAAAGAAATTCAAGGTCACTACTGCGGCGAACGGGGAAGAAGGCTTGGCGCTGGCAGCAGCTAATCCGCCGGATATTGTGATCCTAGATCTGGGCTTGCCGGATATAGATGGATTCGAAGTATGCAGCCAGCTGCGGGAATGGACGCAGTGCCCGATCATCGTGCTGTCCGTGCGGGAAAGTGAACGCGACAAAGTGGCTGCCCTGGACAAAGGAGCCGATGATTACCTGGTCAAACCCTTTGGCATTGAAGAGTTGCTTGCCCGAGTGAGAGTCGCACTGCGGCATGCAGGGCGTGCAACAACCAACAAAGAAACCAAGGTCACTGCGGGCTCAATCGTCATCGACCTGGCTTGGCATCGCGTGACTCGCGATGGGGAAGAAGTAAAGCTCACGGCAACGGAATACAAGCTACTCGCTTATTTAGCGGCCAATGCAAGGCGAGTGCTCACACACCAGGCCATTCTTACCCACGTGTGGGATCCAGCGGATGCTGATCACGTGGAATATCTCCGCGTTTACATGCGGCAACTGCGTAAGAAACTGGAAGCGGATCCGGAGCGGCCGGATTTCATCATTACCGAACCTGGAGTCGGATATCGCTTCCTGGCAGACTAATTCCTGTTTTTTTTCTGCAAAGCGCCCAGAATTGGGCGCTTTTTTATTTGTTCTTTATGAAGTCGGGCAATACTCTTGTGACCGTTTTATGGGAACTGACTACGATTTGCACTTGGAGAATTTTGATTTGGCGGAAATGCTTTCCTGGCTTGGTTCGATTGCGATCATCGCTGGCTTTTTTTGGATCCAGGTGCAAGTTGATCAGCTAGGCAAAGGCTGGGCACACACCATTTTGTTTTTGCTTTCCATGGTCGCCGAGGTGTACCTACTCTGGTTGTGGAATTCAAGAGATATTTAGACCTACAGGAATGTCGCCGGGAGAATTGTTTTGATTTCAATCGTTCTGTTATTAATTTTTGTTTTTATCGCCAGCAAACTTGCGCCGCGCGAAAAAGCGGAACATGCCAAAGTGCATGGTGCGGGTCAAATCGGGTTGTTGGCTGCTCTAGCTCTATTTGGCGTGGACTATTTCACCTCGTATTACTACGCCACCGGCGAAATGATGAGCGCCCTGCACCCTTATGGGCTGGAGCACAATGCTTACATTGCAGTTGGCATCATAGCGTTTGCCAACTTTGTGTTTGGCGCGCTGTACATGTATTCGCTCGGACCTTTCAACGAGGGAGGTGGTTCCTATACCGCCTCTATGCGGTATTTATTCCCCACTCTCAGTCTGATCGTCGCAGTAACACTTATTCAGGACTATGTGCTCACCATCGTTGTTTCAGCTTTGTCGGGCGGGGACCAATTACTCTCGGCCTTGAATGCGTACGATGCCAGCTGGGTTTGGCACTTCATCATCGGCGCGGCGCTAGCGGCGGTGACCTGGTACATAACGATTCGCGGCCGGGGTGAATCGGCGCGAGTCGTGTTCACTCTCATTGGCACTTTTGTGCTGCTCACCATCACTATGGGCGTTGGCCTTTTCTTCGCATCCGCCAGCGGGGTACCGCCTGTGCCCGCAGAGGCCACGCGACACGTTGCCTCGCTTGGCGAGGCCATGTTGCACATGTTAACGGCATCGATGAAGGGCATGGTAGCTCTCACAGGTTTAGAGGCAGTTTCCAACGGTGTGCAGTTCATCATCGATGAAGACTTCAGCCTGATAAAATGGGGAAAGAAACGCCTGCCAAGACTCAAGGGTTTGTGGAATTTTTACAGCGGGAAGTCAGGTATCGCAAGAGTGGTGCAAACATCATTCCTCTTTTATGGAGGAGTCACCACTCTATTTCTGACCGCATTCTCTTTGAGGTTCAACGTGTTCGACGGAACTCTTGGGCGAACGTTAGTGGGCAACCTGGCGTTTATTGGCTTTGGCCAGTTGGATGGAGGGGTCATCCTATTTTGGGCCTACCAAATTTTAGCGGTGCTGATGTTAGCAGCCGCGTCCATGACCGCATTTCAGGATGCGCAGGCGACCGAATGGCGCGATGTCGCAATCGGTGAAATTCCCGAGGCAATTGTGTATCGGGATCCACGAGGAACATTCACGCGGTCCGTCACCATTACGTTTGGGATTGCTGTTTTGATCATGTTCCTGGTGCGCGGGCAAACCACGGTCGCCATCCCATTCTATGGAGTGGGTGTATTTATGCCCATCATGGTGATGGGGCTGGCGGTGCGCCGCCATATCCTGGAACACGCCAAGGGACGGGCGCGCACCATTGGCGCGGCAGGTGCTGGCTTTGCCGCAGGTTTGGCAATCGTTGTATTCCTTGGACAGCTTATTGGAAAGTGGCATGAAGGAGGGTGGATCGCCCTGGTTTCCTTCACCATTTTGGCCGTCATTGCCCACCTGATGCTGCTCTCCCCAGTGGGACATCGCGAGGCGAAGCAAGTCGCGCGCATTGTTCGCGAAAAGGCGCGTGTAGAAGGGGGCATGGCTTCCATCGTTGAATGGCAGGCCTTCAAGATGCAAGAATATCGTTACAAATTACTGATCGCTATTTTCAGCATCATGGAATTCTTTGGAATTCGCCAGCTTACGCGCCGCCATTTGGCGGTTGCCATTCCGGGCGCCGGTGGATACTCAGTACCTCAATTGCTCTTTCTATCACGCGCCGGCGAAATAAATGGCGTCAAAGTTACGCCGCGGCGCGGCAAGGCAGGAAATATGAAAGCTGAACCGACAGAAACGAAACTCGAGCATTATCAGCTACCCCCTCGCTATGTACGACACCGGATTTTGGTGCCGGTCAACGGAGTGCATCAGGGCACCCTGACCTCATTGCGCTATGCCCATTCGCTCTCCAATGATGTAACTGCTGTGCATGTCTCGGATACTCCGGAGGAGACGGAGAAGCTAAAGAGGGATTGGGCGCAATGGGGTGACGGTGTGCGCCTGGTGGTGCTGGATTCCCCACACAACATGGTGTTGGAGCCGTTGATCCACTATATCCAAAAGATCATGGATGCCAAGCAGCAGAATGAAATCATCACTGTCGTGGTGCCGCAACTGATCCGCCCACGCTGGTGGTCCAACCTGACGCGCACTCAGTTGGCTGCGCTGTTGCGAATGGCGCTGCCCTTCGAAACAGGCATAGTCATTACTGACGTGCCTTATTCGCTGGAAACTGAAGAACCACCGAAATTATCTTCTAACGATTTAGAAAAGGAAAAGAAATGAACGTAATTGTTGTAGGTTGCGGCCGCGTGGGCGTGGAACTCGCTCACACGCTGCATAAAGAACACATAGTCACGGTCATCGACAAGAACGCCGGAGCCTTCGACCAGCTCGGTCTGGATTTCCTGGGTCGAACGGTGCAAGGGGAAGCGCTGGACCGCAAAGCGTTGCAGCGCGCAGGCGTTGAGACAGCCGGCGCGCTGGCTGCAGTGACTTCCTCGGACAACGTGAATGCCATCGTGGCGCGCATCGCTCGAGATGTCTTCAACGTAGAACGAGTGGTAGCGCGCGTCTATAAGCCAAGCCGCGCTCCGATCTACGAAAGGCTGGATTTGCAAACTGTGTCCTCGTCTTCCTGGGCGGCTCAACGCATCAAACAAATGATGACGCATCCAGGATTGACCAGCTTGAGCATTACTGCCGAAGGCGAAGTGCAAATTTATGAAATGAAAGTCCCTGAAAAATGGGTGGGGCATCCGCTTTCGAAATTCCTTCCCGAAGGAAAAACCAACCCCGCCATCATTTTGCGCAATGGGAAAAGTATTTTGCCGACGTCAGCAACTATTTTCGTGGCCGGAGATGTAATGCAATTAAGCGCAACCATGGATGGCGCCAACGCGCTGCGCGCCATTATACATGCCGACGGGAAAGAGAAGGAGTAAACATGTACGTACTCATTGTTGGTGGCGGGCGCACCGGTTCCCATTTAGCTTCGTTGTTGCTGACAGGCGGTTATGAAGTCCGTGTAGTCGAAAAACGTCACGAGGTATTGCAGAACCTGCATCAAGAACTGCCCACGGAAGTTATTTACGAAGGTGACGGGACAGATCCTCAGGTACTGGAAGCTGTCGATATAAGACGTGCCCAGGTATTCGCGGCCGTGGATAACGACGACGCCGACAACCTGATGGCGGCCTTTCTTGCGCGGCGCCAGTTCGGCGTCAAGCGGGTTATTGGCCGCGTCAACAACCCGCGCAACGCCTGGCTCTTCACCGAGGAGTTCGGCGTCGATGTGGCTTTAAATCAAGCCGACATTATGGCGAAACTGATCGAGGAGCAGATGTCTCTTGGCGACATGATGACGATGTTGAAACTGCGTAAAGGGGAGTTCTCCCTGGTCGAGGAAAAAATCTTCCCCGGGGCCTTCGCGGTAGGCAGGTCAATCAAAGACCTGCCCCTGCCTTCGAACTCGATGATTTGCGGCATCATTCGTCATGGCGAGACTGTGCTTCCACGCGGAGATGCCGTCTTGCAGGAAGGCGATGAGATATTAGCTTTAGTGGACGATGACTCCCGGACAGTCGTTGCGGAATTGCTTGGCCGGCCCGAGGAAGCTGAACAGCATTAATCGCATTCCTTATCTTTTCTCGGTTAAGGTGATGGAGCAGTTGGCGCGGGCGTGCCAGCCGGTGAAGTCGGCACGGGGTTTCAGGTTGGGGGCGAGGTGGGTGGCGGAGAAGTTGGCTGGGGTTGCGGCGTACTTGTTGACGGTGGCGTCTGAGTGGGTACTGGATCGTCGCGTTCTTCAATAGGCACGGGTTCCAGGCCAACGACGTGTTTGATAGGAATCTGGGGAGGCTGCAAGTCGACATAGGCAACTTCGTTGGGCTTCGGTTGGGGAAATTGCAATGCCACTCAGAAGACCAGGCCCATAATGACTGCCAATCCCCAAGCCCAGCGCACGGCGCGACGTTCCGCTACAGCACCGCCACGGTCGGTTTGTCCATGACGTAAAGGTTTCCGGCGCGTCTTGAGGCTGAGGAAACTGAAATAGGGGGCGAGAGATGACGGCTAGAAGTCCAAATGCGATGAAGCCAATCCCGATAATGGTCTCCCAATAACTGGCGCGCAACGTGGACCAAGCCTTTTAGCCCGGACTTAGATTTCGATGTGGCGCAGCAACCACAAGAATCGCCACATGTGTAATAAGAGAAAAACCGCGGGCTAAGGCCTCCTCGGCACGCGTGGTCAGGGCATGCAAGGGGCGCGAGGGCTGGGTGTCGGCAAGCCCGACCATGGGTAGAAGGCAGTAGTGCGTACAAAGAGAGCAAGTTGCTTTTGTTATCTTCGGCTTTAAGCCTTAGACTAAAATAAGGTGGTGTAAAGGGGTTTGGGGATTGCTTCGCCAGCTTCGCGGGCTCGCAAAAACATTGGAACTTGAAAGGCGATGAATTCGTGGTCACCATTGAGAAAACAGATACCGAATCAAAGAAGGATGTGCAGCGCTTTGTAACGCTGCCCTACAGGTTGTATAAAGATTGTCCGCAGTGGGTGCCGCCTTTGCTGATCGACGCGCAAATGTTCCTGAACCGCAAGAAGCATCCCTTTCATGAACATTCCGACGTGGATTTCTTTGTGGCGGTGCGGGATGGAAAGGTAATGGGACGCATCGCGTCGATAGAGAACAAGCCTTACAACCGTTATCACAACAAAAAGACGGCCAACTTCTATTTATTCGATACGGTCGAAGACCAGTCAGTGGCCAATGGTTTGTTCGAGCGCGTTTTTGAGTGGGCGCGCTCCCGCGGCCTGACCCAGGTCGTAGGGCCCAAAGGGTTCGGCCCACTGGATGGCTACGGGATCCAGGTGGAAGGGTTCGAACACCGCCAGGTGATGACGATGATGAACTACAACTATGCCTATTACCCGCGTTTGGTAGAAGCGTTGGGATTTCGCAAAGAAGTGGATTTTGTTTCCTGCTATGCAAACCGCGAGACTTTTCGTTTTCCGCCGCGAGTACACAGCATTGCTGAACGCGTGCAGAAACGCGGCACCTTAAAAGTAAAGCGATTCAAGAATAAAAAGGAGTTGGTGAGCTGGAGCGCTCGCATCGGGAAGGCTTACAACGACGCGTTTGTCAATAACTGGGAATATTATCCTCTGACAAAGCGCGAAATTGATTTCGTTGTGCAGAATATTATGGTAGTTGCTGATCCCCGTCTCATCAAGGTCATCTTGCACGACGAGGACATTGTTGGGTTCTTATTCGCGTTCCCGGATCTCTCGGCGGCGATGCAGCGCGCCCGCGGCCACCTGTTTCCCTTCGGGCTGCTGGACCTGATGTTGGAGCTGCGACGCACGAAGTGGGTGGCGGTCAACGGGGTCGGCGTTCTACCGGAATTCCAAGGGCGCGGCGGGAACGCGCTGATGTACTCCGAGATGGAGAAGACGCTGCGCGACTACCAATTCCAAGAAGGGGATCTGACCCAGGTAGCCGAATCCGCGTGGGAGATGCGCAGGGATCTGGAAAATCTGGGGGGAAAGCCCTATAAGAATCATCGCGTGTTCGTCAAAGACCTTTAGGTTATGTCTTTTTCATTCGTCCACATCAGCGATCATCATTTGCTTCACAGCGCGGATGAATTGTTGCTGGGATTTTCGCCCGGCCATGCATTCCGCAAAGTGCTGCGATTCATCAGTGAGCATCTAGCCAGGGAGATCGACTTCATCGTTTCGGGCGGAGATCTGGTGGAGATTCCGGACCTTGTTTCTTACGAAACCGCCAAGCGCTTGATGGATTTACGCCCGGGATCGCTGGCACCGGGTCCAGGATTCGTGCGTGCGGAAGGCCTAAATGGGCTCCCTATTTATTTCCTACCGGGAAACCACGATGACCGCAAGAATTTCTATCGCTCGTTATACGTTGAGCAAACCATGTTGGGATTGATGAATGCCTACTTTGAACATGATGGCATTCGTTTCCTGTGCCTGGACCTCGGAACCGAAATCAAAGGCGTTTTGAGTGAAGAAACGTTTGGTTTCCTAAAGGCTTGCCTTACCGACCAACCGGCCATCATTCTGTCGCACCAACCAGTTGTCAGGATAGGGGCAAAGTGGCTGGATAAATATCTCGCTAAAAGGTTGGGCCGTTTTTGGAAAATTCTGGCCCAGAAAAAAGTACTTGGAATCCTTTCGGGCCACGTACATATTAGCTATGACCAAGTGGTGAATGGCATTCAAGTGATGGGAACGAGGTCAACGGCTTTCCCCTTTGCCCCATTGGGCGAGAAGGTGATCTGCCTGTGGCCACCTCACATAAGGGTGATCCATATCAAAAAGGGTGTATTGAGTAGCCGGCTGATTGAAGTTCCCCTGGATTAATCCCCTGTGGATAACTACGGGCCGGCTGTGGATAACCGGGTTTGCATGGGGAAAGCTATCTCATAATCCATTAATTATCCGCTGGGACGGGTGCGCCCCTTTGGGGAAAAATAGTGGCTCTTTTATAGAAAGAAGAGGCAAACCTCCCCCCAGCCTTTTTGTGCAGTTGTCCCCTTTTTCTCTACAATATAGGGTTGAAAAGAAGCGTCTCGAGAATCGCTATATTTGGGGATTAACCTTGATAGGTAGCCATATATATGCCCTTCTTTTGTAGAAAAGGACGTATACGACAAATCCACAAGGACTACTATTACGACTAGGGTCTAGTTAACAAAGCAAATAGGTGTAGAGTATAAAGAGTTTCTTATTACAGAATTTTGGAGGTTAGGATGTCTTTTACCTTTACCTGGTACGGACATGGCACTCAAGGGTATCTCATCGGTAAAAACAAGTTAGTCGTTGATCCATTCTTCACAGGCAACCCGGCTGCGTCCAGCAGCGTCGACGTTATTGAGGCCGATTTTATTCTGGTGAGTCACGGGCACGGGGACCACGTCGGAGACCTGGAGAAGCTGGCCAAAGCTACCGGCGCCCTGGTGATCTCCAACGACGAGATCGCGCGGTGGAGTGAAGGTAAGGGTCTCAAAGCACACGGGCAGCATATAGGCGGCGGTTATCAATATCCGTTTGGGTATTTAAAGCTAACTCAAGCAGTGCATGGTTCCGAACTGCCGGACGGGTCCAATGGCGGCAACCCGGCAGGCTTCCTGATCACCACGCCGGAAGGACAGAAGATTTACGCAGCCTGTGACACCGGTCTATTTGGGGACATGAAGCTGATTGGAGAAGAAGGAATCGATTTGGCGGTGCTGCCCATTGGGGACAACTATACGATGGGGCCCGACGACGCGCTAAGGGCCGTGAAGCTCATCCAGCCCAAGCATGTGGTGCCGGTGCATTACAGCACCTGGGATTTGATCCAGCAGGACGCCAATGCTTGGGCGCAACGCGTAGAAGCGGAAACCAAAGCCAAAGCGCATGTGCTCAAGCCCGGGGAAAGTCTGAGTTTGTAAAAACACCACTTACCATTGCGAGGAGGCGTAGCCGACGAAGCAATTCTCAAGACGATTTGCAAAGAAGATTGGGGATTGCCACGCCCGTTTCACGGGCGCACAATGGTTTAATTTTCTGGATGGGATTGAATCAAGTTCACCAGGCTTTCATAATAAAATTACACTTTCGCCACTATACTCATAGGGACGTGAATTATGTTCGATAACCTAAAAGGACGACGCGAAGAGGAAGACCGAATCCGTAAAGAAGGGCGCCTGCCACCCGGCCAGGCGCTGACGCAGAAATTCCCCGTACTCCATTATGGACCAGTGCCACGCTTCGATCCGGGCACCTGGGATATGCGCGTTTGGGGAGAGGTTGAAGAGGAAATGCGCTGGAGTTGGGATGAATTTAAGAAGCTGCCGCGGCGTTCGCTGAAGATGGATATCCATTGCGTGACGCGCTGGAGCAAATTCGACACGACCTGGGAAGGCGTCTCGCTGAAGGACTTGGTCGACAAGGGAATCGTCAAATTGAAGAAGAGTGCTAAGTTCCTGCTGCAGCATGCCGAATACGGTTTCACCGTGAACGTGCCCATCGAGGTTGCGCTGGCCGACAACTTTTTGCTGGCAGACACATTCGAAGGGCAACCGCTGACTCCGGACCACGGTTACCCGCTGCGCGCGATTGTGGGATTCATTCCCGGGCGCGACGAGCTGGAAGCGCCGTATTTTTGGAAGGGCGCCAAGTGGCTGCGCGGACTCGAATTCCTTGCCGAGGATCAATTAGGGTTCTGGGAGCAGGCCGGATATCACAACCAGGCTAATGTGTGGAAAGAACAGCGGTTTGCAAGAGGTTGGTAGAAATACAGCTATCAGCTTTTAGCTGTCAGCTTTAAGCTAAAGAAAACAAGACGGCGGAATATAATGCCCCCGCCGTTCATGTTTTTAAAAATGCCATGAATAGATTAAAGGTTTTTCTTTTGCTAATTGCTATAGTACCTGCTTGTGCGCCAACACAACAAGCGGATGAAAGGGTGGCAGCTACCCCCACAGCAAAAACGAGGCCTTCCGTTGCCAGCGCGACCCCTTCAATCCGACCCGCGGATGAGGGCTGCACAGTGGAAGAAGGCATTGTCGAACAGGTCGGCATTGAATCCGCCTATTACGACCAAGGCATCACATTCCGCGTTTACACCCCGCCTTGTTATAAGCAATTTAAAGATGAGCGCTACCCGGTCCTGTATCTGATCCATGGACAAGGGTTCCTGGACGATCAATGGGATCGAATCGGTGTGGACGAGGCGGCGGATGAACTGATCCATTCTGGCGAAGTCGCCCCTTTTATTATTGTTATGCCTTATGACAATTATTCACTGCGCCCAACGGTTGGATTCTTTGACGAAGCTTTCCTTAATGAGCTGGTTCCATGGATCGATGAAAACTACCGCACTATTGCCGACCGTGAACATCGCGCCATTGGAGGGTTATCGCGGGGAGCATCCTGGGCCATCCATTTTGCGCTTACGGAGCCCGACCTCTTCGGCGCCCTTGGGGGGCACAGCCCAGCGGTTTTCATTGAAGAAGCCAAGAAGGTAATCGAATGGTTGGACGCGATCCCTGCCAGCCAAATGCCCCGCATTTGGCTGGACATCGGTGACCGCGACACGCAGAACATTATGCAGTCCGCAGAATTTTTCGAGGGGCTGCTCACCGAACGGAACATCCCTCACGTGTGGCATGTGTTCCCCGGCGATCACAGTGAGGAGTATTGGAGCAGCCACGTCGAGGAATACTTGCTCTGGTATGCGGAACCCTGGTCCGAGTAGCCGAAAGGTATTCGTCGTTATAATCTCAGTATGCCCCTCTCCCGCGAAGATGTTGAACATATTGCCTTGCTGGCGCGCCTACACCTGACCGCCGAGGAAAAGGAACGTTACCGCGAGCAGTTGTCCAATATCCTAGACCACATCAGTAAACTGCAGGAGCTGGACACCAGCAGCGTGCAACCGATGAGCAGCGTGGTGGTGGAGCAGAGCCGGTTGCGCGAAGACGTGGCGGGTCCGGCAATGCCGCGTGAAGATTTGTTGCGCAACGCGCCGGACGCCGCAGATGGCCAGTTCCGCGTCCCGCCCGTGCTGGATACCAGCCCATGAGCGAACTCCACTCACTCAATGTGGCGAGTGCGCTAAAGGGGTTGCGCAGCGGAGCTTTCTCCAGCAGGGAGCTGACCGCAGCGTACCTGCAACGCATCGAACAACTCAACCCGCGGCTGAATGTTTTTTTGTACGTGGCCGCCGACAGCGCCCTGAAGGCTGCAACCGCCGCGGACAAAAAACTCAGTAAATCCCGAAAAACCAAGGCCAAACTTCCACCCTTGCTTGGACTGCCAATTGCCATCAAAGACGTGTTGACGGTTGCCGGGATACCGGCCACCGCAGGCTCCCGCATTCTGGAAGGCTTCGTGCCCAGTTACAACGCCACCTCTGTGCAGCGCTTGCTAGATGCAGGCGCGGTCATCCTTGGCAAGACCAATACCGATGAGTTCGCCATGGGCTCTTCTACGGAGAACTCGGCTTATGGAGTAGTTCGCAATCCCTGGGACGAGGAGCGCGTGCCAGGCGGGTCCAGCGGAGGCAGCGCCGCGGCGGTGGCCGCGGGCCTGGCACCTGTGGCGTTAGGGACGGATACTGGTGGCAGCGTACGACAGCCGGCCGCGCTGTGCGGGCTGACGGGGCTCAAGACCACCTACGGGCGCGTTTCACGCTATGGGTTGATCGCCTTCGGTTCTTCGCTGGACACCGTGGGTATTTTGGCGCGCAGCGCTCAAGATGCGGCAATCCTCCTCAATGTAATGGCGGGCTACGACCCGCTGGATGCCACGACATTAGAAAGCAAGGCTCCTAAGGTAAAGTTGGACGGCAAGGCCACCGTCAAGGGACTGAAGATTGGCGTGCCGAAGGAATATTTCATCGAAGGCGTGCAGGCCGAAGTTGCGAAGGGAGTTCGGGAGGCTATTGCACATCTGGAAGGCCTGGGCGCACAAGTGCGCGAGATCAGCCTGCCGCACACCGAATATGCGCTGCCGGTTTATTACATTATCGCCCCAGCGGAAGCATCCGCAAACCTGGCGCGCTTCGATGGGGTGCGCTATGGCTTGCGCGTCGAAGACCAAAACTTGATCGATATGTTCTCGCGCACCCGTGGCCAGGGGTTCGGCCCTGAGGTGAAGCGCCGCCTTATGATCGGCACTTACGCGCTATCGGCCGGCTATTACGACGCGTACTATGGTCAGGCGCAGAAAGTGCGCACGTTGATCCGCAGGGATTTCGAGCAAGCCTTCGAGCAGGTCGACCTGATCGCCGCGCCGGCTACGCCGAGCACGGCCTTTCGCATCGGTGCGCACACCGGCAATCCGCTGGAAATGTATCTCGAAGACGTGTTCACCTTGCCGGCGAGTTTAGCCGGCGTGCCGGGCCTCAGCTTGCCAGCCGGATTCGACCATCAGGGATTGCCGCTTAGTTTGCAACTGCTGGGCCCACATTTTTCTGAGGAACGATTGCTGCAAGTGGGCCATGCTTACCAACAGATCACCGATTGGCACACGATGTTGCCGATGGATTTATTGAAAGCTTAGATTACATGAAGACGCTCTTCACGGATATCCCCAAGCCAGTCCTCGATCGCATGAATTATTTAGAAGAACGCGACGCTCGCGATCGCAAAGACGGTACACCGCAGCTAAAGCGTTTGCGCCAGATCCCGGCAGAGACCGGGATGTTGCTGGCGATTCTCGCGTCCAGTGCGCCCCGCGGCCCAATGCTCGAAATCGGCACCAGCGGCGGCTATTCGGCGCTGTGGCTGTCGCTGGCCTGCAAGCAACGCGGCGACAAGCTGATCACCTATGAATTGCTTCACGACAAAGCCGAGCTGGCGCGCGAGACCTTTGCCAAAGCACAGGTAGAAAATTGGGTCGAACTGGTGAACGGCGATGCTCGCTCTCACCTCAAAGAGCGCGATGAAGTGGCGTTTTGTTTCCTGGATGTCGAAAAGGAAATGTATATCGAGATTTACAAAGAGATTGTGCCGCGGTTGTTGCCAGGCGGAATGTTGGTTGCCGATAATGTGATCAGCCACAAAGAAGACCTGGCAAAGTTTGTCGACCTGGCGCGTAAAGACCAAAGCGTGGACGCGGCCGTATTGCCAGTTGGTAAAGGTCTGCTGGTTTGCACGAAACGGGAGAGTTGATGTGGAGCCGCTGAAGATCATCATCGCGATGGCAGGCTTCGGCACGCGCATGCGCCCGCACACCTGGAGCCGGCCCAAACCTCTGATCAGCGCGGCAGGGGATACGGTGTTGGGGCATATGCTTCAAATGACTCGTAATATGCCAGGCTCCGAGAACGCGGAACTTGTCTTCATCGTGGGGTACCTGGGTGATCAGGTCCAAAAATACGTGAAGACCGAATATCCTCAGGTGAAGGCGCATTATGTTGAGCAGCGCGAGCTGCTTGGGCAGTCCCATGCCCTGGCGCAGGCGCGCGAATATTTGCATGGCCCGACCATCGTGATCCTCGGCGACACGATCATTGAAACTGACTTTTCCCGGCTAGATAAAGAGGAAGCCGACGCGCTGGCTTGGGTGAAACCGGTCGAAGACCCGCGCCGTTTCGGCGTAGCCGCGGTGGACGCGCGGGGCTGGGTAACGGGCCTCATCGAGAAACCCAGTGATATGAAGAACAACCTGGCGGTAGTGGGCATTTATTACTTCAAGCGCGGCGAAGATTTGCTGGCGGCTATCGATGAGCAAATGAATAAGGGCGTGATCACCAAGAAAGAGTTCTATTTAGCCGATGCCATCGATATCATGCTCAGGAAGGGGCTGAAGATGCGCACCGTGGTAGTGGACGAGTGGCTGGATGCCGGGCTGCCGGAAACCGTTTTGGAAACCAACCGCCGTCTGCTGGACAAAGGCAACGACAATTCCGCGGTGGCGGGTAGACGCAGCGGCGTCACCATCCGACCGCCGGTGCATATCCACCCCAGCGCCACCGTGGAGGATTCCACCCTGGGGCCTTACGTGTCCGTGGGCCGCAACTGCGTGATACGCAACAGCACCATTGAAGACGCCATCCTCGAGGCTGAAGTAACGGTGGAAGACAGCGAATTGCTCGGATCGCTGCTGGGTGAACGCAGCCAGGTACGCGGGATGAAGGGCAAAGTCAATGTGGGGGATGATTCGCAGGTTCGTGGCGCGTAGTACGCTGCTCCTTCCTGCGCTATAATGCGCGTTAGCCTGGTTTTCCAGGTACGCCCATTCCAAATAAGGAATCCCTATGTCGCTCCGACAATTGAAATATCCGTTGTTCGCTGTTGCTATTGTCTTGATCCTTGCCGCGTGTGCGGCTCCCCCGGCGCCCACGCCGACAGCAGCGCCCTCGCCCACCAGCACGCCCAGCCAGTTTCGCAACGCAGCGGTTCCCTTTGAGGCAGTAGTGCAGATCTGGGCTGAGTTCTATGACGAAAGTGGTGAGCTCCAAATCGGGTGGACCGGCTCCGGTACCATCATCAGCGGCGACGGGCTCATCCTGACCAACGCCCACGTGGTGCTGCCCGATCGCTACTTCCCCGTGGATGCATTGGTTGTGGCTCAGACGTTGAGCCAGGAACAAGAACCCGAGCCGCGTTTTTATGCCGAAGTGTTGCAGGCCGACGCCGCGTTGGATATTGCCGTCATTCGTGTCACCCAGGATTACGGCGGAAACCCCATAGATACGGCTTCCCTAAATCTGCCCCATGTACCACTAGGGGATTCTGACCAATTGAACCTGGGCGACGCGCTCACCATCTTGGGTTACCCGGGCATCGGCGGCGACACAGTAACTTTGACCCGAGGGGAGGTCAGCGGATTCACCAGCCAGCCAGATTACGGGCAGCGCGCTTTCATCAAGACCTCGGCCACCATCGCTGGTGGCAATAGCGGCGGCCTGGCAGTGGATGATGCCGGGGAACTGATCGGCGTGCCCACCCAGTTGGGCTACGGAGGCGAGGACCAATATGTGGATTGCCGCGTGCTGGCCGACACCAATCGGGATGGTTTTGTGGACGATTCCGATAGCTGCGTTCCCACCGGTGGCTTTATCAACGCCCTGCGCCCGGTGGCGCTGGCCATGCCGCTAATCGAAGCAGCCCAGCGCGGCGAGGTTAGCATCGTGGGCGTCGAAGAGCCTATGGCAGTAAGCGAACCGGTGGAAAGCGGCTCTATCACCGATGACTTTTCGGACGAGAATAGCGGATGGGATGTGTATTCGACCGAGACAGGTTCTGCTTATTATTTGGGCGGGGAATACTTTGTTGAAGATGTTGCCGGTGACGTTTACTACTACACACAGCCTTACGTGTCCTTTGATAATGTGGAGCTGAGCATCGACATTCGCGTAGTAGAAGGCGCTGCGATCAACGAAATCGATCTCATTTGCCGCTATGTAGATAACAATAATAATTACGAGTTTCGATTATTCACTGATGGCAACGTCGGGATCTCGAAGTGGCTGAATGGCGAGTACATCGTACTCGTTGATCTACAGCAAGCCGGTTTGACCTGGGATTCAACTCAGCGGGTCACCGTGACCTGTGAAGGGAGCCGACTTGTACTCAGTGTGGGTGGGCAGGTTATTGCTGAAACAAACGATGATAGCTTTACAACCGGCGGCCTAGCCTTGGCAGTTTTCAATCCAAATGAAGTAGGCAACCGGTTTGTTGCCGCCTTCGACAACTTCGAGGCCAGCGTGCCTTCAGGCGGGCCGCAGGCTGCCGAAGGCACGGTAGCGATCTATGATGATTTTTCCGATCCAGCTTTTGGTTGGGCAACGGGGTCAGGACAGGAATGGGCGCTTTACTATCAAGACGAACGGTATTTCTCTGAAGTACATCCAGAAAATTATTCTTCGTGGAGTAGCTTGTCGGATACGTTTGAAAACCTAATTATTAATGTTGATGTCAATATTGAACAACCCGCACAAGATGGTGACATTGGTGTGCTTTGTCGATACGTGGACGCTGACAACCATTACGCGCTAGAAGTCTCCGAGGACGGCTATTACACAATTTGGAAACGCGTGAATGGGGAAGTGATCTACATTGTGGAGTGGGCTGCATCCGATTTGATTCCCACGGATGGCAGTCCCTTCACAGTTAATGCTTCTTGCGACGGCGCTCAGCTTTCCGTGGGCATCAATGGCAATCTATTGGCCACCGGCACCGATACCGATTTTAGTTCCGGTGGTGTTGGCCTGATCGCGGGAACATGGAACAAAGGCGGCCTGGTGGTATCGTTCGATAATTTCGAGGTAATTGAGTATTAGTTTGCCTTCTGCCTCAAAGAAATAACCACAAAGTCACAAAGAACACAAAGTTATTATTTTTCTTTGTGCCCTATGTGACTTTGTGGTTAAACATTGATACCCCCTTGTTATAATCCTTTCGCAAAGTTGCAATGAGCCCCAAATATCAACCTGTCATCGGGCTGGAAGTCCATGCCGTGTTGGAAACGCGGTCCAAGATGTTTTGTGACTGCCCGGTGGTGGACTCCACTCACGAGCAACCGAACGTGGCAGTCTGCCCGGTGTGTGCGGGGATGCCCGGCATGCTTCCGGTCGTCAACCGCTCCGCGGTGGACTATGCGCTGCGCGTGGCGCTGGCGCTCAATTGCGAGATCCACAACACTAGTATCTTTGCGCGCAAAAGTTATTTCTACCCCGACCTGCCCAAAGGATTCCAGATATCGCAATACGAGCAGCCATTGGCTACCAAAGGCTGGGTGATGGTGGAGACCACTGAAGGGGAACAGCGCGTGGGCATCCGGCGTGTGCACATGGAAGAGGACACCGGCAAGCTCACTCACGTGGTCAAGGATGGGCAGCGGTATTCGCTGGTGGACCTCAACCGCTCGGGTGTGCCGCTGCTGGAAATCGTCACCGAACCCGAACTCCATTCTGTGGAAGCAGCACGCAACTGCGCTTATACCTTGCGTAGCATTTTGCGTTATCTGGGCGTAAATTCCGGCAACCTGGAAAAAGGTTTGCTGCGCATCGAGCCAAATATTTCCAACCGGCCATTGGGCATCTTGGAGTTTGCTACCCGCGTGGAGATCAAGAACTTGAACAGTTTCCGTTCCTTGGAGCGCGCCGTGAGCTACGAGTTGGCGCGCCAGGAAGCCTTGGTGGAAAAGGGCGGCGTAGTGAAGCAGCAAACGCTAGGCTGGGACGACACACGCGGCACAACGGTGCCGCAGCGCTCCAAAGAATACGCAGAAGATTACCGGTATTTACCGGAGCCGGACTTGCCGCCACTGGTGGTCGATCCCGCCTGGGTGGAAGCCACTCGCGCCGCATTGCCCGAATTGCCCCATGCCAAACGACGGCGGTTCATCCAGGATTACGGCCTTAGCGGCTATGACGCAGGTGTGCTGGTTGCCGAACGCGAAACAGCCGAATTTTTTGAGGCAGTCGTGATGGCGGCCAAGGTGGCAGATGCCAAACAAACCGCGAATTGGATCACCGGCAACTTGTTTGGGTTGATGAATGAGGCGGGCACGTCGGTAACTGATTTGTTGTTTGGTCCGGCTGATTTAGCGAAATTGCTGGATCTGGTTGCCACTGGTGAGTTGAACCCAGCCGGGGCGCGACAAGTGCTGGCCGAACTTTTCGCCAAGGGCGGCAAGCCCGCCCAGATTGTCAAGAAGCATGGCCTGAAACAAGTCTCGGATGCTAAGTTGCTGCGCAACTGGGTGGCCAAGGCGCTCGATGGAAATCCCGAGCAGGTGGCCGATTATGCGGCTGGCAATCAACCGGTGTTCAACTGGCTATTTGGCCAAGTGATGCAAACAAGCAAGGGCAAGGCCAACCCGAATAGACTGAGGGCAGAATTGGAACGACAGTTGGCAGAACGAAGCCCGGAAGGAGGAATTCGCTAAATGGGTGAAGAGTGTAGGGGTCGAGTAGAAACGCTGCTGATCACTCCCAAGTCAATGCCCGGTATTCCGGTAGACGAAGTGAACGTAGCTTGGGAGGGGTTTATGGGAGACAAACATTTTGGGCTGACCATGAAGGCAGGCAATTCACAAAAAAATTATCCGAAAGGCACAGAAGTGCGCAATGTGCGCCAGATTTCGATAGTTTCTGCCGAAGAATTGAGCGAAGTTGCCGAATCCATGGGCCTGCCAATTATCGAACCGGCTTGGCTTGGAGCGAACCTGCTGGTGTCGGGCATCCCAGCTTTGACCCAATTACCTTCGGGTTCTCGATTGTATTTCGACAACGGGGTGGGCATTGTTATCGAGGGCGAGAACCTTCCGTGTACCACGGCCGGAAATTCCCTCCAGCAGCAATTCCCTGATCGGCCGGAGATCACCACCACCTTTCCCAAGAAAGCCATTGGGAAACGCGGAGTGGTTGGCTGGGTGGAGAAACCTGGCAGACTGAGTACCGGGGAGGGCTTTTTGCTGCGTTTAGCCCAGGATATACGCAGCTAAGCCTTGCGAAGGTTGATCTTGAAACTATCTCTGTCGAAAGTCCAACCTTCGCAAGGCTAGACTATTTTTAGTGCGTTTGGCCCGGGACATCCGTTCCTAAATACCTTGACTCGACTTTAAAGTTCGGTTAACTTAAAGGCCCTTGCCGAGCCATAGCATGGCAATACGCAACTTGCCAGGCAGAGTCCTGGACCTTTGCAATGACGGTGCGGGCGCTATTTCCGAGGTGCCCGCATATTTATTAACAAACCGGCCATGACAGGAGTTCAATGTCCGAAATCACGAATGCCTTCAGCATAGCGCAATCGCAATTTGATCACGTAGCCAGTCTTCTTCATCTGGATCCCCAAGTTAAGGAGTTGCTGCGTTGGCCGAGGAGGGAATTTAAATTTCAAATCCCAATTCGGATGGACGACGGAAGCCTAAAAGTTTTTTTTTGGATACCGCGTCCAACACAATACGCACGCGGCCCAACGAAAGGCGGCATCCGTTTCCATCCCTCAGAGACGATGGATACTGTGCGCGCCCTGGCCATGTGGATGACCTGGAAATGCGCCGTGGCCGATATCCCTCTGGGGGGCGCCAAAGGAGGCGTGGCGGTGGACTCTGCCACCTTGTCGCTGGCGGAGAAAGAAAAATTGTGCCGCGGCTGGGTGGATGCAATCTATCGCAACCTGGGACCGCGCGTGGACGTGCCCGCCCCCGACGTGGGCACCACCGCGCAGATGATGGGCTGGATGATGGATGAGTATTCCAAGCTGGCCGGCCAATTCACCCCCGGCGTGATTACCGGTAAGCCGGTTGGCAGCGGCGGATCCAAGGGCCGCAAAGAGGCCACTGGTTACGGCGTCATTTACAACGTCCGCGAAGCCATGAAGCATCTTAAGATGGATGGAAGCAAAGCTTCCGCGTCCCTGCAAGGCTTTGGCAACGTGGCGCAGTTCGCTGCGCTGGGCTTCACCCAGCAAATCGGTGGCAAGGTGGTTTGCGTATCCTACTGGGATCGCAAGGACAAAGCGGCTTACAGCGTGGTGAACAAAAAGGGTTTGGACATTCCCTTCCTGCAGAATATCACCGACGAGTACGGGTCCATCAACAAAGAGAAAGCCAAGGAAGTCGGCTGCTCCATCGAGTCCGGCGATGCCTGGTTGGAGCAGGACGTGGAAGTGCTCATCCCGGCTGCGCTGGAAAGTCAGCTCACCGGAGAAACGGTCAAAAAGTTAAGCGGGAAAGTAAAGCTGGTGGCCGAAGGCGCCAACGGTCCCACCACGCCGGATGCAGACGAGGAGTTCAAGCGCAGAGGCATCTTTGTCATCCCTGATTTCTTGTGCAACGCCGGCGGCGTCACGGTCTCGTATTTTGAGAGTGTTCAGAATGATATGAACTACTATTGGACTCACGAGGCGGTGTTGCAAAGTTTGGACACAAAAATTACGGAGGCATTTAATAAAGTATTGAAACTTTCCGTTAAGGAAGATGTCTACATGCGTGATGCTGCCTACATGGTCGCCATCGGATCGGTAGTCGAAGCCATGGAGATGCGCGGCTGGTTGTAACCCGACAATCGCAGTACACCATCGGCGCAGCGACTGCTCAGGGGCTCGTTGCGCCGATGGCTTTTTAAACAACGGACTGTTTCTTGACCCGAAACTTCTAGAATAAATCTTTTCAAAGGAATAGAGGTCAAAGACCAACTTCTGGAAAAAAGGCCCCTATCGTTGTATACTCAATAAAAGCCACTCTTTGAGTGGTTAAACTCATGAAGCTCTCCGTCCTCCAGGAAAACCTAGCTCAAGGGTTGAACATTGTTTCGCGCGCCGTTTCTCCGCGCAGTACCTACCCTATTTTGGCGAATGTTCTCCTATCTGCGGAGGATGGGCGCTTGAAATTGTCAGCAACCGACCGCGAACTGGGCATTACCTGCTGGCTGGGGGCCAAGATCGAGGAACCGGGGGCGACCACGGTTCCCGCTCGCACCTTTAGCGACCTGATTGCCACCTTCCCCAATGAAACCATAAAGATGGAGCTGGCCCTCCGCACCCAGACTCTGCATCTGACCGCCGGCCGCTCCAACGCTGAGATCAAAGGCATTGATGCCCAGGAATTCCCGCCCATGCCCGAACCCGATAAATCGGGCGGCATCGAAATGCCGGTTTCGGAATTCAAGGAAATGATCCATCAGGCGGCCTTCGCCGCCTCTCGAGACGATGCCCGTCCAGTGCTTACTGGCGTGTTGATCACCGTAGAGGGCAAAACCATCACCATGGCGGCGGCGGACGGGTTTAGGCTCTCGGTGCGCAAGGCGCAGCTTAAGACTGCAGCGGATCAACCGATGCGGGCCATTGTGCCCGGTAAGGCGCTTAACGAACTTGCCCGCATCGCCCCCGACGATGGAGAAGTTGTGCGCATGATGCTGCCGCCCGGCCGCGGCCAGGTCATTTTCAGTTTGAAGAACGCCGAACTGCGCAGCCAATTGGTCGAAGGCAGCTTCCCGGAATATCAGCAAATCATCCCCAATGGATATAAGACTCGCACCATCGTCTCCACCGAAGCCTTTCTTAAAGCAGCCAAGCAAGCCGAGATTTTCGCGCGTGAAAGTTCGCACATCGCCCGCGTCGACATCAAACCCGGCGATGGCAAGTCCCCAGGCACGATGGAGATTTCCGCGCAATCTGAAGAGACCGGATCCAACGACGCCAAGGTGGATGCCACCGTGGAAGGTGTTCCCATTTTGATCGCTTTCAACGTGCGTTTTTTACGCGAAGTCTTGGACGTAGTGAAGACCCCTAATGTAGCCATTGAGACCACGGCTGCCGCGGCTCCCGGCGTGGTGCGTCCCATCGACGATGACGACTTCCTGCATGTGATCATGCCCATGCATCTGGGCAAGTAATAACGGTATAAAGTTTAAGGTTGAAGGTTTAAGGTTGGGTGCTATATTCAACTTTAAACCTTCAACCTTAAACCGGCATTTCTATGACTCTCCCACTTTTTTCATTTGATCCCACCTATCGCATCTATCTGACCTTGGCGCAATATCCCATGCTGCGGCGGCGCATCCGCAGCAAAATGCGCCAGGAACTATTCCAGCGTGGAATTATTTCTGCTGAGGCGCTGGAAGAAATGGTGCTACAACAAGCCGTCGATTCACAGTACCGCGAGGGATTGCTGGACACCCCCAGCGAGGAGGCCCAGGACGATTGGAAACAGCGCCTGGACGGCGTGCGCGAACATCTCACCGATTTGAATTTCGCCAACAACCTGCCTTACGAGGTTTTTGAAGACATCGTGCGAGCTACGCTGGCGGAGCGTGGCGCCGAGAGCGATGACCTGCTGCGCACCTTCAACCCCGAATTGGCGCCGCAGGAAGCCCTCTTCGAGCAGGCCATGACCATTGCACGCCTAAGTCCAGAGCGGCGTGCGGCTTACGAGGCGCGCGAGCGTGAGATCAAAGTCGTGTTGATCCGTTTGATGATTTCGGATCAGCTCGCCTACATCAATATCGCCAAGGATTGGTTCAAGCTGGATGACTTGCTGGCCATCCGCCGCCACAAATTTGGCAAAGGCCGCATCGGGGGCAAAGCCGCCGGCATGCTGCTGGCTTTGCGCATCCTGCAAGGCGTTGCGGAGCGCGACATCGTTGAAAATGTCACCATTCCCGAGTCGTATTTTTTGGGCGCGGATGTCATGTACACATTTATGGCGCACAACGGCATGATGCATTGGGCCGATCAAAAATACAAAGATGAAGATCAAATCCGCAACGAGTTTCCGCGCATCCAGCGCGAGTACGCAGCAGGGCATTTCCCCCAAGACATTCGAGATGAGTTGGCTGGATTGTTGGAAAGGGTTGGAGGTCAACCCATTATCGTGCGCTCGTCCAGTTTGTTGGAGGACAACTTTGGGTCTTCGTTTGCGGGCAAATATGCCAGCTATTTTTGCCCCAACCAGGGCAGCCCCGAGGAGAACCTAGAGGCGCTCACCAAGGCCATCTCTGCGGTTTATGCCAGCGGGCTAAACCCAGATGCGCTGCTTTACCGGCGGGCGCATGGTCTGCAGGATTATGACGAACGCCTGGCCGTGCTGATTCAGGTCGTGCAAGGGGAAGCATACGGCCAATACTATTTCCCGCATTTGGCTGGGGTGGCCTTTAGCCGTAATTTGTTCCGTTGGTCGCCAAAGGTTCGCCGGGAAGACGGTTTTTTACGGCTCGTGGTAGGCATGGGCACCCGCGCCGTGGAGCATGTGGGAAACGATTACCCCCGGCTGGTGGCCCTCAGC
>JAMCZK010000023.1:0-7238 GCA_023485685.1 Chloroflexota bacterium
TGAGCATTATTGATCTCCCACAAACATTTTCGAATCTAGACGGCGCCACCAAGAATGAACTGGCAGACCTCGAAGAGCAGCCTTTAGCGCTTGGACTTCACGCGCTCGACCTGATGGAGGAAAAAAGCGGGGAAAGCTATCACTCTGTAACTTCAATTTCAATCGCGCTTGAGCATGCCGGTGTTTCAATAGATCCCGCGACCCTGACCAAAGCTTTTGCTCGCGCCGGAGCCCGCGTCAAGAAAAGAGACACTGGTGGGATTTTGATGGAATATAGGATTATGACCAGTGGCAAGCGGTATCTTGAAACAATGCTTCAGAGAGGGGCAATTCGAATAGTTTACATTGAAGATGGCAAGCCACTTACCGGGCGTGTTGAATTGAATCAAATTCTAACGAATTTAGAAGGCGAGCTTAGAATTTTCGATCCCTACTATGGATTAAGGACCCTTGAAAGTTTAGCCAAAATACCTGTTGGATGCTCTGTGAGATTTCTGACGACAAAGACCTCGGAAAAGGCTACAAAGTTAGATAGTCCTATTAGGGATTTTAAAAAAGAATGCTCTCACGTGGTAATTCGCACTTATTCTGAAGAAGAGTTACATGATCGCTATATAATTACGCCAGATAGCATTTACCTGCTTGGCCAAGGTATTAAGGATATTGGCGACAAAGAATCATTCATTATCCAATTTTCCAAGAGAAATTTCCGGATATGGCGAAAACGCTATCGGCAAAATTCGATGATCGATGGTCAGCATCAAATCCGCTATAAACAGGAGATCGCTTTGAATCCAGGAACACGTGCATGCATAGCATTCGTTGCAGCAGGTCTGATCAATAAGAAATCAGGATCTTCTATATACGATTTTTCCCAATCAAAGCATGTACCAATAAGCGGGCCAGTTAGTCGGCAATCCGTAAACATTTATGACCATGATCGCCAATGTCATTTTGGGGGTTCACCAACTTCCCTCTACGATTACGGTGAATCATGTCATGTGTCATTGGACATAAACGGTCAGAGCTTCAGTGGGTACAATTTTGGAAGTAGCATCCACTTTTCCGGTTCGGTTGCTGGAAATTCAGTAACTTTGTATGATTTTGGGGAATCAAAATACTTCCAGTACACTGTTTAGAAGGAAACGTTTAAAAGCTAAACTGGTTCCCCCAAAAATTTGTTCCGTTTACTTGCCCCTATAATTCGGGTTCTTGACGTAATGGCCCTTCACCCGGCTGCCGTCCTTGCGGCGGTAGCCCGAGCGCCAGTAGCGCTTGCGGGCGCCAGCCTTCGGCTTCTTGGCACCCTTGTCGCCGCCGGAGTACTTCTTGCCTTTGGATCGTTCGCCACGCCAGGATTTCTTTGATACCGTCTTTGCCGCTTTCTTTGCTCTTTTCTTTGCCATTTCTCACTCCTTCGTTGGGTGCAACTAATTAGAGGGTGCGAGTCTTGTTGAACCTGGTCATATGGAACACTCAATTATAGGGTTTCCTCGCTGGTCGTGCACCACTATCGGATGCGGATTCCTCAACCCACTCGGATGACACGTGGAAAGAAGGTCGTTCCCCATGGCAGCCTTTCTTTGCCCTGTTATGTCCTACCTTTGTGTGGGCATTGACAAACTATCCGAGAATCAATGGCAAAACAACCAGAATCATAATGTCTGCAGTGAAATGAGCCACACTCGCGGCTTCGAAACCTTTCTTCCAGTACAGCCATCCCAAAACTAATCCAGCGACGCCATTGAGCACAAGAGCTCTGGCGATGACCAAAGGGGTCAATGCGATGATCACAGCTGTGGCTGGCAAATGGCCAAGGCCAAACACGATGGTTGCAATGGTAATGGCCGTCCAGACCAAACCGCTTCGAGTAAGAGGTTGCCGGCTTCGTGTAAGCTTGCCAAATATCCAAACCAACATGCTAAGAAGAAACAAACGCAATAGTATTTCTTCTGCAATGCCTCCATAGAAGGATGCTAATAACCTTTTCCAAACAGGGATCCCGCTTATATGTTCTGCATCGATCACTACCCCGGCAATGGTGAACAGCCAATTTCCAAAAGTGATGACCACAGCGGTGGCAAATCCCAGCATTACTGGTAACGGGAAGAAACCTTTGAATAAAGCGGAATTACCGCTCCGCGATAACAAGGGTTCCAGGATGGGAAATTGAAACCCAACCTTATGTGCTAATTTCAACCCTAGATAGGTGGCAATTGCTAACAGTATTGCAGTTTGAAGAAATGAAAGCAAAGCGAGTACGGGCAATGAAAATGCTGCGTTTTGCAGCAGATCACTCTGCAAATCAAATGCATACGGAAGGACAGCCAACACACTCAGAGTCCCCGAGACCCAGATGACCAGAAACAATCTTTGGTGTTGTGTCATGAAGCTCCCCAAAAAATAGTTGCGCGCCTTCGAAACCTCAACATTCACTAAAGCTACACGTGTAACACTTTTTACACCCCTCCTCATTTACGAGAGTGGAATGGCCGCACTCGGGGCACAGTTCGCCAATGACAGAGGGGGTAACCGCGGCGACAGGTCCAGGGGTGCCTGCGCCCAAGCTGGCGCGATCATCGTGCTTGCCATTGCCGGGCGGTTTGGCGGCCTGGTCCTCCGTGTCCCGCAAATATTCGTCGATCACCTTGGAGACGCCGTCCGGTAGGGAGCGCACGCGCTTGGGGCCGAGGCCCAGCTGGCGGTCGCCGCCCAACCCGGCGAGCTGGTTGCGGATCTCCAGCAGGCGCTGGCGGGGCGCGATGGGCGAAGCCAGGCGCAGCACGTAGGAGATCAGCCGCCCGATGGCCTCGGAGACGGCGGCGGTCTCGGAGCCGGCTTTGGCGCTGGTGATGAAGGCTTCGAAGGGCTGATCGTCCCCATTCTGGTTGATGGTGACGAAGGCGGTGCCCAGCGGAGTCTCGACCTTGTAGGTGGAGCCGTGCAGCACGCCGGAGCGCGGTTTGCGCGACTCATTCCAGATCGGCTCGCCCATGGCAGCAGGAGTCTCTTTGCTCTTGGCGGTGGCGTGCGTTTCAAGCACCACTTTGTCGCGCGAGCCGGTGACGTAGACGGTGATGCCCTTGCATCCCAGCTCCCAAGCCAGCATGTAGGCAGTGGCCACGTCCACTTCGGTGGCGCCGGCCGGGAAATTGATCGTCTTGGAGAGGCTGTTGTCGACGAAAGCTTGCAGCGCGCCCTGCATGCGCACGTGTTCTTCGGCGCTAATGTCGCCGGAGACCACGAAAGTGTTGCGAATATTTTCCGGCAGCTCGGTCACATTCTGGCAACTGCCTTCGGCAACCACTTGGGCGATCACCTTTTCGCGGGTGGCCGCGTCCAGTCCGCTGGCTTCGAGCGCCTGCTCGAAGAGCGGGCTGGTGTAGGTCAGCGTGAGGTCTTTGCCCTGATCGTTGACGTGGCGCAGATAAGCCAGCGCGAATACGGGCTCGCAACCATAGCCTTCGCAGCCCGAGATGGTGGCAATGGTGCCGGTGGGCGCGATGGTGGTCTGGCAGGCGTTGCGGATGCCGTATTGCTGAATGCCGGTGATAATCTCGGACCAGTCAATGGTGGGACGGCCATAGTCGCGTTGGTAACCGCGCAACGGCGTGGGAACCTTCCAGGTGATATTCTCGGGATCGTAGATGCTGCCCTTAATGGCGGTGAAGGGTCCGCGCTCTTTGGCCAGCGCGATGCTGGTACGCATGGAATGGAAGCGCACGAATTCCATCACCTGGGCGCCAAATTCCTGCGCCTCTTCGGATCCATAGCGGATGCCGACGTGATACAGCAGATCGGCGAGCGCCATGATGCCGAGACCGATGCGGCGCGCCCGGTGCGCAGCTTCTTTGAGCTGCGGCACTGCTGGGACGTAGGCGTTCTCTTCGACGACGTCGTCGAGGAAACGCGTGGAGAGTTCGGTGGAGATACGCAGCTTATCCCAATCAACGGTCCCATGCCCGTCCCGGGCTGGCCCGAAATGTTGCGCGAGATTGATCGAACCGAGGCAGCAATTCTCGTAGGGCCCAAGCCATTGTTCACCGCAGGGGTTCGTTGCCTCGAGCGGATACAAATGCGGCACGGGATTGCTGCGGTTGGAGGCGTCGAGGAATAGTAAGCCAGGCTCGCCGTTGTGGTGCGCCTGGGTCACGATCTTTTCAAATAACGCGCGCGCTTTCACCGTCTTGTATGTGCGAATCGGGAGGCCGGCGGCTTCCGCCTGTTCCAACGTGCCATCGAAACCTTTGGTGTCGGGATTGGTCACGTCGACGAAGCGCAGATCCCAATCGGCGTCGTCGCGCACGGCGCGCATGAAGGCGTCGGTGATGCCCACGGAAATATTGAAATTGGTGATGGCATTCTCGTCGGTCTTGCAGGTGATGAATTCTTCGACGTCGGGATGATCGACGCGCAACACAGCCATGTTGGCGCCGCGGCGCGTGTTGTGGGTGACCATTCCATAAGCAAGATAGGTATGCGTCTCTTCGACTTCCAGATCCAGCGTAGATGCCTCCCCCGCTGGTTCCACACCAGCCACCTGAACAAACCACCATCCATCTGGCATGGAGGAATGAGCTGCGAATTCGGGGAACCGGCTGCGCAGTTCGTCATACGTCGAACGGGTAAATTGCCGCTCGTTGCGCAAATACCGCAAGAGAGCATGGCGCAGGCGAGGTCGCGTACTTCGGAACTTGTGCCCAAGACCTCGGCCGCGCGCATCCACCTGCTCCAGCGTAATTGCATCCAGAACAGATTGCAACCAGTACCGCGGCGCGGGGATCACATAAGAACTTTCGCGGCGCGTATCACTTTCCCAGGACTGGGCGGCCACAAAACGCGACCGCTGGTCGCATCCGATTGTTTTTCTCCAAGCCTGTAAACCAGTAGTGGATTCGATGCGCACAATATAGATGCGCGACTTGCCATAGTGTTCGACGCCAGGCGCCACCGAGCGTATACGCACAGGGCACCCCAATCCGATCAACAGGGTGGCAGTTTCCTCAGCCAACCGCGGTGAGGTGGTGGTAAGCGTGGGATAACCATGACTCAGAGTACCATCTGCCTCGAATAAACCGCGCAGATAAGCGCCAACAACCTCGCGCGGTGATTGTCTTACCAGCCGTGGCACATGGACTTCCTGGCTGCGCGGTTTGTCGAAACCGTTCAATCGCATAAATTCTTTCACGGCGCGGTTATCGATGACAAAAGTCGCAGATCGATCCTGTGGTTTTTGCTGCTTATGAACCGCCGCCCCAAACAGCCGCGCAAGAAGGTCAGGCATTTCTGCCTGCAAATATGAGCTGTGGGCTACGCTGACACCCACGCGGTGATCATGCGAGTGCGATGCGATGAACCCGTCTCCGGCCAGGTAACCCAGGAAGAACGCCAACTCCTCATCGAGTACCGAGGGAAGTTTGGGCCATATTTGATTGCCATGCGTTTTTCGAGGCTGCCGTAATGCCTGGAGTTTTCCGCGATGTTTGCCCAGTTGAACCAAAATCCAATCGCCAGGCTGCAATTCATCCAGTCTTCGCCAATCGGGCCCCTGGTCAGTCATCACTTTGACACGATGGTCATGCGTTCCCGCCAGGCTTAGCCCCTGTCGCGTGTAGGCGCGCAACACGGGAGCCACACCATTGTTGTAAGCACGCGGCGATTTGCGCCAGCCCTCATCGGTGGCAACCTGTAATGCATGGGATTGCCAGCCATGCTCTTTAGCATCCAAGATCTCATCAAGACGCAGCAAGCCACGATCTGTAAAGACCAAAGTTTCTGGCAGCAGGCATCCGCCCTGGGCGATCTCGCCGAAGGCCTGGTCGTATACGCGCAGGAAGCCCACGGGTCCCGTGGCGCGCCCCGCGCTGGTCTTGACCAGCGCGTCTTTCGGGCGCAGGCGCGAGAAAGCGAAGCCGTTGCCGCCGCCGGTCTGTTGGATGAGAGCCGCATCCCGCAGAGTCTGGAAAATGCCGGAGGAGGCGCGGCCCATGTCGTCGCTGATGGGCAGCACGAAGCAGGCGGCCAGCTGGCCGATGGGCGTGCCCGCGCCGGTGAAAGTGGGCGAGTTGGGAGTGAAGCGCTGTTCGCCCAGCAAATAATAAAATTCCCCTGCCGTTTTGGTTGCGTCCCCGCCCCAGATCTCTTCCACCTTGCCCACGTGATAAGCCACACGCCAATAGGTCTGCTCCACCCTTTCGATGGGCTGGCCGTCGTTGCCGCGGCGCATGTAACGCCGTTGGAAGACTTTCAGCGCGTTCTCACCGAGCTCGATGTGGCGCAGCGATTTCGGCAGCGGCGGGGTGGGCAGCAGTGCGGATTTCGATTTGCGGGTTTTGGTTTCCTTCAACATAACAGCTCTCCTCAATGTTCAGACAAGATAGGGCGAATGGAGGGACGACACTGCCCTCTTGGAAGAGAGCAGTGTCGTCCCCCTGATTAACTTGCGATTAAGCTGTCGACTTCCTTGCGGATGGTCTGCAGGTCATTCAGACCGAGATACACGAGCGCGAAGCGGATGTAAGCGATTTCGTTGAGTTCTTTCAAGCCAGCGATGACCATGTCGCCGACCACGCGGGATGAAACTTCGGGTTTCTCCATCGCCATCAGGCGGGATTCAATGTGGCCCACCAGGTGATCGATCTCGGCTGCCGAAACCGGCAACTTGACACACGCCAACTGCACGCTGCGCGCCAGTTTTTCGTGATCGAACTCTTCGCGGGTGCCGTCTTTTTTCACGATGAGCGGGGCTGTCATCACCGGGCGCTCATAGGTGGAATAGCGTTTGCCGCAGTTCTTGCATTCCCGCCGCCGCCGGATGCCGCCGCGCAGGTCATGGGTGGTGTCAATCACCTTGCTGCCTTCCTGGTTAGGATCCTTACAATGCGGGCACTGCATCCTGCGGCCTCTCGTCTTAAAGAAATAAGCCCATATATAGGGCCAGGTTCATTATAAGCCCAATATCTGGGGAGAAAAGTTCGCCATTCTAGCATGCCAGGGGATTCGCACGCAAGTACTTTGCATACGAATTAAGTACCTTTTGGAAAACTTTAAGGTTGGCGTCGATGAGTCGTGGGCTTCGTTGGTAATGGCACGGCAACTTCCAAACGATGCCAGAATCAATATGCCCATCCCAGGCAGTTTGATTTTTTTTCAACTTTTGCCACAAACCGCGAAAAATCTGCTATGACTAATTTCTGGGGGGCATATGCCGGGTCTACCTTGTCTGAACATTGAGGAGA
>JAMCZK010000023.1:7248-43078 GCA_023485685.1 Chloroflexota bacterium
AAGTAATGATGACCACCCCCCCAACGGAAAATAGCATCCCACCTGACAAGACCATACCTAAAGAAAATGATGCCTCTAATCTTTGAAATATTGTGTGAACAAGCCAACCGCGTTTCTCCGCGTTCATCAGCGGCTTCCATGGCATTTGTCCCTATCTCAAGCCGTTTAGCTGTCTTATGCTCCATTCGTTGCAATCCCCTCTACTCCTAAGGAGACCTCCTTCATGCTCAAATTGGGCTTCCTGGACAAAGAACACACCGTAGCCCGACCCGGCTTCAACCGTTGGCTGGTGCCGCCGGCGGCCCTGGCCATCCATCTTAGCATCGGCATGGCTTACGGATTCTCGGTGTTCTGGCTGCCGCTCTCCAAAGCGATCGGGATCACGGCGCCGGTGGCCTGCCCCGCCGACATGAGCTTCTTTGCCAAGATTTTCACCACGACCTGCGATTGGCCCATTTCGATGCTGGGTTGGATGTATACGCTGTTCTTTGTATTCCTGGGCTCCTCGGCGGCCGTATTCGGCAGCTGGGTCGAGCGCTCCGGGCCGCGCAAAGCTGGCGTCGCCGCCGCCTTCTGCTGGAGCGGGGGACTGGTCATCTCGACCATCGGCGTGCTCACTCACCAGATCTGGTTACTTTGGCTTGGCTCCGGCGTTATTGGTGGTATCGGCCTGGGGTTGGGATACATCTCGCCAGTCTCTACGCTGATCAAGTGGTTCCCGGATCGCCGCGGCATGGCCACAGGCATGGCCATCATGGGCTTCGGCGGAGGGGCCATGATCGGCGCGCCACTGGCCGACCGTCTGATGCGGTTCTTTGCCACGCCGACTGACGTTGGCGTTTGGGCGACTTTCCTGACATTAGCCGTCATCTATTTCATTTTCATGATGGGCGGTGCATTCGGTTACCGCGTCCCATCGGCGGATTGGAAACCTGCGGGCTGGAATCCTCCGGCGACCAACGGCAACCGGATGATCACCTCTCGCCATGTACACGTGGACCAGGCAGTGAAGACGCCGCAATTCTGGTTCATCTGGGGAGTGCTGATGCTCAATGTATCAGCGGGGATCGGTTTGATCGGCATGGCATCGCCGCTGTTGCAAGAGGTCTTTGGCGGAAAATTGATCGGCCTCGTGGCGACCTTCAACGAATTGGATGTAGCGCAGAAAGCGCAGATCGCAGCCATAGCTGCCGGTTTCACCGGCCTGCTATCTCTTTTCAATATCGGTGGGCGATTCGCATGGGCTTCACTTTCTGATTACATCGGGCGCAAAGCGACTTATATGGTGTTTTTCATTCTCGGTCTTGCTTTGTACGCCTCAATTCCGACAATAGCCCACGCAGGCAACCTCTTTCTGTTCGTGGCCTTCTTATGCATTATCGTTTCGATGTATGGCGGCGGCTTTGCCACCATTCCTGCCTACTTAGCAGACATGTTCGGAACCAAGATGGTAAGCGCCATCCACGGGCGCTTGCTGACCGCCTGGTCCACCGCGGGAGTGCTTGGACCAGTGCTGGTCAATTACATACGGGAATATCAGATCAATGCCGGAGTGCCGCGGGCGCAAGCTTACGATGTGACCATGTACATCCTGGCTGGCTTGCTGGCCATCGGTTTGATCTGCAACCTTCTGGTGAAACCTGTTGCTGAAAAATATTTCATGAAGGACGATGCGGTCAAGGATATGAAAGAAAAGAGAGAGAGCGGCGGAGCCGGGGAGCTGAGGCGCAGGGGAGCAGAGGAGAAGAAGCCTGCGACCGGATTGATTGGCGTAACTGCTGCCTGGGCCGCTGTGGGAATTCCGCTGGCCTTCGGCTTGTGGAACACGGTGCAGCAAGCGGTGGTATTGTTTAGGTGAGATGTCTCGAGGTTTGGAAGTCCTGATGTCTCATTGTCCACTTCCTGTCGGAAAACAACTTTGACCTCAAGACTTCAAGATCACTAGGCCCCGTCAGCGATTAGAGGATGTGAAATGGGAGAATTCGTTCACCTTCAAACAAAATCTGGACCGTTGCGAGGTTACGTTGTAGGCAAAGGACCCGGTATACTGGTTTTGCCATCCTGGTGGGGGCTCAATGCATTCTTTATCGAGCTATGCGACAGACTCGCAAAAGAAGGATTCACTGCTTTGGGAATGGATTATTACGACGGCAAAACCGCCAGCACTATTCCCCAGGCGGAAAAACTGCGCATGGGGTTAGATCGCGGTCAGATCGAAAAACAACTGGTGGAGGCCTTCGACTGGCTGATTGCAAAAACAAAAGGCGAAGCGGCTGTGATGGGATTCTCGTTGGGCTCCCGCTTTGCTTACGGGGTCTTACGAGCAAGGCATGCGCAACTGAAGGGTCTGATCTCTTTCTATGGCATTGGCGGAGGGCTCTATCCCGGCGTCAAGACGCCGGTGTTAGCACACTATGCAGAGACAGATGAATATGGCGCTCATGCGCAGGCAGCCAAGAAAATGCTGGCGCGTCTTCAAAAAGACGGTGCTAAGGTCCAGTCATTCACTTATCCGGGCACCAAGCACTGGTTCTTTGAAGCCGACCGTGCGGAATACGAGAAGAATGCTGCCGGTGATGCCTGGACACAGAGTGTTGATTTTCTGAAAAAAAACTTCACACAACTTTAAAGGAAATGTAAAGCTCCCCGCGCACAGTACGGGGAGCTTTATCAATGGACCCGTGGAGGAAGGACGGGTCAGCAATCCAACCTTGCGAAGGTTTGAATCAGGTTAGTGAAATGCTCATTGAAACCTTCGCAAGGTTGTTGAAACACATTATTTGCCTACCCGTTTGCGCAGGAAGGCCAGGAAAGCTTTGCTTTCCGCAGTTGCGAGGAGGCCGCAGGCCGACGAGGCAATCCGACTCATAATACTCAGTTGCCAACGAAGTTACTTTCCAACACGTTTGCGCAAGAAGGTTGGGATATCGTAATCGTCGGTGTTGAACGTCGCGGGCTGCAGTTCGGCTTCGCTCATCACGCTAACACCTTGAACCGCCGCGTGAGTTTCGACATTGGTGCGCGGGTTGGTGCGCAACATGCGGCGGGGCATACCCTTGCGATCGAAGCCGGTGGCGATCACGGTGATGCGGATCTGGTCACCCATGTCTGGGTCGATCACAGCGCCGAAGATCAGGTTCACATCGGGGTGTGCGGTCTCCTTGATGATGGCCGCGGCCGTGTTAACCTCGAACAGCGAGAGGTCTGGGCCGCCGGTAACATTGAACAGGATGCCGCGGGCGCCGTCGATGGTGATGTCGAGCAGTTGGCTGGTGATGGCCGCTTCGGCCGCCACCTGGGCGCGGTTCTCGCCGGCAGCTTCGCCGACTGCCATCAGCGCAGCGCCGCCCTCGGACATAATGGTGCGCACGTCTGCAAAGTCCAGGTTGATCAAGCCGGGGACGGTGATCAACTCAGAGATACCTTGGATGCCCTGGCGCAATACATCATCGGCTACACGGAAAGCCTCGTTGAGACTGGAGCGGCGTTCGACGATCTGCAGCAGGCGGTCGTTAGGGATCACGATGAGTGTGTCGACATGGTCCTTGAGCTTGGCAATGCCGGCGTCGGCGTTCTGGTTGCGCCGGGCGCCTTCGAAGTTGAAGGGACGCGTCACAACGCCAATGCTTAGCGCCTTGACTTCGCGAGCGATCTGCGAAACGATAGGCGCTGCACCTGTGCCGGTGCCGCCACCGATCCCTGCGGTAACGAAAACCATATCGGCACCGCCCAGTACTTCATACAATTCCTGGGCGGATTCTTCGGCAGCTTTGCGCCCGATCTCCGGGTCGCCGCCGGAGCCCATGCCGCGGGTCAGCTTATCGCCGATGCGCACTTTGGTGGGCGCATTGGAGAGCAGCAGCGCCTGGCCATCTGTGTTCACCGCAATGAACTCGATGCCGGGCATGCCCACTTCCATCATGCGGTTGACTGCATTGCAGCCACCGCCGCCCACACCCACTACTTTGATGCGGGCAAACGATTCCAACTGGTTCCTTGACTTCATGACTTCCTCCAATGTTCTCCTGATTTTTTTACGGCAAAAATCTGCGCGCAATGTCTTTTATCTTCGGCCAATTGAATCCAGCCGGGGAATGTCCATTTTGCTGCTGCTTCTGAGTGGTGACCTCTGTCATCAGCACCGCCCAGCGCAACAAGCCAACGCTGGTTGAATAGGCCGGGGATTGCAATTTATCTACCATGCCGGTTAATTTTTCGGGTTTACCCAGACGAACCGGCATGCCCAGCACGCGGGTAGCCAGTTCAGGCATTCCACGCAGCGCACTGGAACCGCCGGTAAGCACCAAGCCGGCCGGCAGCAAGCCGTCATAACCAGAGCGTTTGATCTCTTGCAGCAACAGGCTGAAGATTTCTTCGGTCCGCGCTTCGAGGATCTCGGCCATCTCACGCCGGTTGATTTGCAAGTTCTGTTCTTCACTAAAGGATTTCACGGCAAAGGTTTCGCCCGGTTCGATTTCCGATGGCAGGCAATGTCCATAGCGGGTTTTTATTTCCTCTGCTTGCGAGAAGGGCAGCCGCAGCCCATGGGCGATATCGGACGTGAGGTGGTTACCACCAATCGGCAGTACCATCGTGTGCCAGACTTCACCTTCGATGAGGATGGCCATGTCGGTGGTGCCCCCACCCATGTCACAAATCACCACACCCATTTCGCGTTCGGTCGGCGTGAGCACGGCTTCGGCGGAGGCGAGCGGGTTCAGCACAAACTGGCTGACGCCGACCCCGGACTCGGCCACACACTGGCGCAGGTTGTCCACCGTGGAGGCGGCTGCAGTGATGATGTGCGCTTCCACTTCCAGGCGGTAACCATGCATCCCAACGGGGATAGGGATGCCTTCCTGGCCATCCACGGTGAAGTTGCGCTGGATGACATGCACGACCTCGCGGTTGTGCGGGATCGGCACGGAGCGAGCCACTTCCATGGCGCGCGCTACGTCGTTGTGGTCGATCACGCGGTCAGCGATGCCCACCGCGCCGCGATTGTTCTGCGATTGGATATGCGAACCTGCCAGACTAACCAATGCCGAGGTGATCTCCAGGCCGGAACTGCGTTCGGCTTTGTCGATGGAGAGACCGATGGCACGCGTCGCGGCGTTGATGTCCACCACGGTGCCTTTACGCACACCCTGCGAAGGCTCTATACCTACGCCTAGCACGCGCACGCGTCCGTCTTGTTCCACGCGCGCGACGATGGTGCAAATCTTGGTGGTGCCGATATCAATACCAACCACAATAGGCGAGCTCATGGCTTAATAATCCATCCGGAAGTATGGCGCATGAAGTTGGGCTACGCTAATCAAAGTAGGCGTCAAATTGCGGGCTGACAATTCGCTTAGGATGGCCAAATACACTGCCAAACGTTGGGTCATGTTCTGCCCGTCCTGACCAAAGAAGGCTTGCCAGCCGCCGGGATCAGTCCAACCGAAACCCAGACGCGGGTCGTAGATCAGCGGTGCGCCCTGCGGCGCGATCTGGCTCAGCGCCTGGATGGCTTTCACCATCTCAGGGCGAATCAATTGATGTTGCGCATAGCTTTCGCCCAGTGTTGGCGGAGCTTCGAGCGCGGTGACCTGTATTAATCCATCCCCGCCACCCTGCGGGATGAAAGCCATGCCCGCCGCATCAACCCAAACTGTGAGCCCGGCTTGTTCCCAGACCAGCACTGGTGCCCGCTCTTCGACGCGTACCACTACTTTGGCAGGAAAACCGACGCTTACATTAACGGATTGCAGTTCAGGGAACTGCTCACGCAGCAAACTAAATATTTGGTCACTCTCCACAGAAAATATCGAGGAGCCTACTACTTTGATCACGGCATCTACAGTGGCGGCATCCAAACGCTCGGCACCGCGCAAATCCACTGAGGAAACCGTGAAGGCCGAAGCGGACCACATGAAATACAGAGCAATCAGTGCCATGCCTGCAACAAGCCCCGAAACGACGCGCCAACCCACATGGACATTGGGCAGGGCGGGCAGGCGCAATTCCGCGCCGGCGTCGGCCAGTTTGAGATAGCGCCGACGGCGCAGCTCGCGTCCGGAAAGTGCGGCTAGCCGCTGCTCTACCACAGGATTCCGCGCCACCATGCGCGGGATGGCCGGCGCCTGGCTGGGCGCGCCGCGACTGAGGATAGGTTTACCCTCGCGGCGCTGCAAACGGCGCGAACGAACCTGATCTGCGCGGTTCAAGGTGCCTTCAGCCATATCTAGCCTCCCCTCGTGTATTCATGGCTGGTGGCTGCGCGTTGAGCGCGGCGCTCCAGCGCCAATTCGATCAGGCGATCCACCAGTTCTTCACCCGGCATTCCGCTAGATTTCCATAATTCGGGATACATGCTGATTTGCGTGAAGCCAGGAATGGTGTTGAGCTCGTTCAAATAAACTTCGCCGCTATCCTTATCGATGAAGAAATCGACGCGCGCCATCCCAGAGACGTCCACAGCCTTAAAAGCGCGAATCGCAAGCTCGCGGATGCGATCGGCGGTGGCGGCGGGAATCTCCGCGGGGATGGTGGCATGAGAAGCGTCGTCGTGGTATTTAGCTTCGTAGCTATAGAATTCAGCGGCGTAGCTGATCTCTCCGCAAACGGAAGCTTGCGGATCGTCGTTGCCAAGCACGGAGATCTCGATCTCGCGCACGTTGTGCCCTTTTTGCACAAGGATGCGACGATCATATTGAGCAGCGTGCATCAAGCCTTCTAGTAAGTCGGCACGGCTGTGTACTTTGCTGACACCAACGGACGAGCCAAGATTGGCAGGTTTAACAAATAGTGGATAGTCGCCCAAGCTTTCGGCTATGCGCAGAGCTGTCTCCATATCTGTTTCCATCAGGCTGCGTCTGATCAGCACATAATCAACGACAGGGATGTCGTTCGCCCGCATAACATCGGCGAACAGGGCTTTGTCCATGCCGGCAGCTGACCCCAAAACGCCAGCGCCAACGTAGGCGACGCCAGCCATCTCCAGCAATCCCTGCAGGGTACCGTCCTCGCCATAAGTGCCGTGCATCACTGGGAAGACCACATCCACGTTCGTTAGCGTCTCTAGCATTTCAGCGCCTTTGTTTTCCTCAATGCGTTTCAGCCCAGGGCGTGTAGGGTCCGGCAATAAGGTCACCGGTTTCAGCGCGCCAAGTTTCTCGGCTTCCAGCGCTTGCAGAACGCCCTCGCCCACCCACCAGGCACCCTGCTTGCTTACGCCGATCTGCGTGACTTCGTACTTGGCCGTATTCAACATGGACAGGACGAATTTGGCGGACACCAGCGAAACGGCATGCTCGCCGGAACGACCACCAAAGATGACTGCCACGCGCAATTTCTGCTTTACCATTCTCAATGAACCGGCCATTCACCGACCAGTTCAATCTCCAATTCCAAATCAAACCCGGAGAGCTTGCGCACAGCTGTGCGGGCCTCCTGGATAAGTTCGTAAACGTCGGCAGCTCGCGCGTCTCCCAGGTTGATAAAGAAGTTGGCGTGCAACGGGCTGATCTGTGCATTGCCAATCCGTTTTCCTTTCAATCCAGCCGCAATGGCGCTTTCGGATTTCCGCGCTCGATCAGCCGGCCAGCGCTATCACCTGGCGGGTTCTTGAACATCGAGCCCATGCTGGCGCCGGGCGGCTGCGTAAGGCGCCGGTAGGCCAGGAAGGTATCCATCTGCGCCCGGATCTCGGCTGCGGGCTTCTTCGCCAGCGCCAAGGTGGCGCTGAGTACGATAGCCAGGCCGGGATGAAGCTTGAGCCATGAACTACGGTACTCATAGGCAAGATATTGTGCGCTCCAGTCCTTCCTACCGTCTTTACGATGCAAGATTGTTGCCATTTCAAGGACCATGGAGATGTCCCCGCCGTGCGCCCCGGCGTTGCCAGCCACAGCGCCACCCAGGGTACCGGGGATACCGGCGGCCCATTCCAGGCCGCTGAGGCCTCTGGAGGCTGCCTGGCGGGCGATGGCACCCAACCCGGCACCGGACTCTGCCCATACAGACGGAACCCCGCCACTCTCCTCGAAGCGCACTGCGTTAGCCTGGTTGAACAACACCACTTCGCGAACACCAGCATCGCTGATCAGCAAATTGGAGCCGCCACCCAGCACGACGAACGGCAAGCCCAAATCCCAGAGGGTTTGGGCGGCCTCAGCCAGATCGGCAGCGGTGGCAATATCCACCAGCGCATCGGCAGAGCCGCCGATGCGCGCAGAGGTGTAGCGCGCGAGGGGCTGGTTTTCGCGCAGGCGCCTGCCAAAGGCAGTGCGCAGCGATTCCAGCGGGAGATCGGGACTCATCACCTGCATCAGATCCTTTTCACTCGATTCACAATGCGGTTCAAGACCTCGCGGGTCGCCTCCTCTTTGCTGAGGTGTGAGCCGGGTTTCTTCATGGGCCGCGTGTTGCCGTCAGTATTGGCTTGTTGCCGAGCGATAATAAAGGGTGTGACGACGACAGGTTTTTCTATGGGCTTAGGCACGCTTCTCCTCCTTTTTCTTTAGCGAAGAAAACAGCTCGGAGCTCATTTCAATTGCATCGCCGGCGGACATCACGATCAAGACATCGCCGGGTTGCAGATCGGCCAGCAGCGCGTCGTGGGCATCGGACAGTGTCGGAATGTACCGCACTGAAGGATGGTGAATGGACTTGACGAACCCTGGCATGTCAAAACCAGCAGGTTGTTGCTCGCGAGCAGCATAGACATCTGTGACGATGACATTGTCCGCGTCATGGAACGCCTGCTCGAAATCGTTCTGCAAGGTCCGGGTGCGGCTATAAGTATGCGGCTGCCAAACTGCGACAATGCGGCGCTTGGGATATCGCGCTCGAGCGGCAGCTAGGGTGGAGCGGATCTCAGTGGGATGGTGGGCGTAATCGTCAATAATCAGGATGCCATTGGCTTCGCCGCGTACTTCGAAGCGGCGCTCGGTGCCGCGGAAATCCGAAAGCGCCATTGCGGCTTCAGGGAGGGAAAGACCGAGGAGATCGGCAACAGCGAGGGCTCCAAGTGCGTTCAAGGCATTATGGTGACCGGGAACCTGCAATTTCACTTCTACGAGTTCTTCAGACGCACGCATGGCGACAAACGAGATCCCCGCGGCCTCGGTTGCTTTGTTTGCTTTCATCCAATAACCGGAAAATGGGTGATTTTGGGAATAAAAGCGTGTCTGCTTGCCAATGGACTTGGCGTAAGCAAGCAATTCAGATGCACCGGAATCCTCATCGCAGGCGATTAGTGTTCCATCTGGCTGGATGCGATCGACAAACTTTTCGAACGCATGTTGAAAATCGCGCGGCGTGGGAAACAAATCCGGGTGATCATGTTCGACGTTGGTTACCAAGGCGATCTTTGGAGACAAGCCCAAGAACATGTAGTCGTACTCATCGGCTTCGATGACAAATAGTCGCCCTGCCCCGGCTGCCGCATTGGCGCCCAGGTTTTGCGCCACGGAACCGATGATGTAGCCGGGTTTTTGGTTCAGGGCGGTCAGCATCCAGGCGAGCATGGCGGTGGTGGTTGTCTTGCCGTGCGAGCCGGCCACGGCGATCACTTGCTGGTTGGCAAGCAATTCGCCCAAGAATTCAGAACGCTTGAAAACGGGCACGCCTTTGGCACGGGCAGCCTGTACCTCGACATTGTCCTCACCCACCGCGGACGAGCGGATCACCCGTGTAGCGCCGTTTACGTTGCCCGCGGCATGACCGATGTTCACCGTGACGCCGACCTGGCGGAGCGACTTCGCTAACGCCGAGTCCTCGCGGTCCGAGCCGGTCACGTGTTCACCGCGCTCGACCAGGACGCGCGCGATGGCCGAGAGCCCAGTGCCACCAATGCCAATGAAGTGCGTGGTATGCCTCGCGTTCATATCACCACGATCACTACCAGCGTGAAGGCTACAGCGACAGCAAAGTAGACGGCCGGGATGCCTAACCAGGCAGGCGGCATGTACGCCAGCAAGCCCAACAGGTCCTGGCTGGGGGCGGATACCCAGGGGAATGGATATTGGAAAAGGTCCAGGTAATACAACAGCGAACCGAAAAGGAAATAGCCATTAATTGCACCCACAAGGATTCCCAAAATAGAATCCTGGATCTTCTCGCGGATTAGTGTGTCGGAAAGACGGCGCCACTTAGGCACCTGGTACCCAAAGAAACCGAAGAAAATCATGATCAAAGCTCGAATGGTGAAATGGCGACCCGGGCCACCTGCATCGAGCCAGGGTTTCATGAGTGGGACGAACTCCAAGACCACAGTGATCACAAAAATGCCGAGCACCAGGCTGAAGGTGACTAGCAATTCTTTGGACCAGCCGCGCAGGAAGCCGATGATGGCAAAGACCACCACAAGCGCGTAAAAGAGGGTGTTCAAAGCGATCATACTTGCCTCACATTCTTGCTCCGGAGGGCAGCGCGAGCCTGCCTGCCCAGGCCGCGCAACAATTCGGCGATGCGTACTGCCGCATCCGGCTTGGCTAACGCGGCCATGGCCTCACCCATCTGGCTCAGTTGGGATCTGTCGTGGAGCAAATCGAGAATGGTGTCCGCCAGGGAGTCTTGCATCCGTTCATCCGGCAAGATCACGGCCGCGCTGCGTTCTTGCAGGTAAGCCGCGTTCACGTGTTGCAAATGCTCGCGGAATGGGATGGGTACCAAAATTGCAGGCAGGCCAAATTGGGGTAGCTCGCCCAGGGTGGACGCGCCTGCCCGGCAAACCGCCAGATCCGCGGCAGCCAATGCCGCGCCCATATCCCCATGCAAATAGGGGAAGGCGTGATAACGGGCAGCAAGGTTGGCTGGTAACTTTTCCTGCGCAGCTTTCACTGCTTCCCAATTTCCAGTTCCAGTCACATGAATGATCTGAAGCTCTGCCAACAGTTTTGATAATTCAGCAATCAAAGCCTGGTTGATTGATCGAGCTCCTTTGCTGCCACCAAACACAAGCAATATCGGTACATCTTTTTCGAGACCAAAATGCTTGATTGCATCTGCCTTTTTCCAACGCGTAATCTCCGACCGCAGCGGATAGCCAGTCGCCTTTACCCGTTCCGGCTGACGGAAATACCTGCGTGCCTCTTCGGCCACCACTGCGATTACGTCCGCAAAACGTGCAATAAGACGCAGGGTGAAACCCGGTTGTATATCGGGCACGAAGGCCAGAGTTGGCACGCGGCTGCCGACCAGCGCTACAGGCGCGGCCACAAATCCGCCGGTAAAGAAGAGAACGTCCGGCTGGAATTCAGCCAGCAGACGGCGGGCAGCGAAATAACCGCGCAGCAGTTGCCAGAGATTGCCCGGCAACTGGGCAAGCCCAACGCCGTGCAATCCGGCAGCAGGCAGCGTGCGCATCTGGTATCCGGCGCGGCTCACCAGGTCCTCCTCCATGCCGCCTTCGCCCCCCACCCAGAGCAGCTCCAGGTCTTCATCGCCCGATGTCTTTTCATCGAACAACTCTTGAAGCACGGCGAGCGCGGGATAAACCCCACCCCCGCTCGCTCCGGCGGCCACGAGCAGTCGCATCCAAGATCCTCTCTTCCTGTTGTTGCTGAGCGCGCGAAACGCGCGCAATGTTCATCAAAATTCCCAGAGCCACCAGAGTTGCCAGCAGGCTAGAGCCTCCATAACTGATCAGCGGTAGCGCATTCCCGGCAAAGGGCACCAAACCAACCATCACTCCCATGTTGATGAAGGCTTCCAGCGTGATCCATAGCGTGAGCCCGGCGGCCAGCAGCGACCCGAACATGTCTGGGGCGCGGCGCGCAATAGTGAGCCCGCGCCACAAGATGAAGGCGAATAGCAATATGACGAATAAAACACCCAGCAAACCGAGTTCTTCGCCGATCACGGCAAAGATGCTGTCCGTGGGCGGCACCGGCAAGCCGGTAACTTTCGTTTCGGCCTGTCCCAGCCCGACCCCGAACCAGCCACCCTTGACGAAGGCCTCATAGGCGCGTAGAACGTGGTCGTTGGCTTGAGTCAGGTTTTGGAAACCGGTCAAATAATCGCTTACGCGCGTGCGAGCTGTGAGGCTGACTTGCATCAGAACGAAAATAACAATCGGTGCGCCCCCTATCACCAGGGCAATCTGCTTCAAGCTGCCACCGGCAAGGAAGAACAAAATGCCGCCCATGATCACAATTGTGGCCGCGGCACTGATGTCCGGCTGCATGTAGATTAGCCAGGCAACACCGCCCACGATGCCAATCAATGGCCCTAAGCCATAAGTCAGCTTGCTCAATTCCGCGCGCTTCGAATACAGCCAGACCGACAAATAAATAATCGCGACCACTTTGGCCAGCTCGCCCGGCATATAAGAGCCACCGCTTAAAGCACGCGAGGAGCCATAGCGCACTTCACCGATAATCAGCACGGCCAGCAAGGCCAGGGCAGCCAGCACCATCATAGGAACGGCATATTTGCGGTAGAAGTGGTAATGAATCTGTGACACGACCAACGCGGCTGCTAAGGCGATGCCGATGTTCATTAGTTGGCGGAAGAACATGTAGGTAGGGTCACCGAAATTCACCAGCGAAAAGTCCGCGGATGCCGAATACACCATCAACGCACCGAAAATCAGCAGGGTAAACACCCCAAGCAGCAAGGGCACATCGAGATTGAGTTCGAGGAAAGGCCAGGTCTGTCGCTTGCGCCGGGTGCCGCGAGGACGCTCCACGCGCGGCTGCGGTTCTTCGATCTGAATGTCGTCAAAAGTCTGGTCGCTCATAGCTGGCTCACCAAGTAGCGAAAATGGCCTCCGCGTTCTTCAAAATCAACGAACTCATCGAAACTCGTGCCGCCTGGAGATAGCAACACCACGTCTCCGGGTTTTGCGGCCTTAGCGGCGTCTGCGACGGCTTCGGCCAAATTAGTGGCGATGGTTACCGGCAGCTTTGGAGCCTTACGTTGGAAAACACTACTGACCATCTCTGCCGCTTCCCCAAACACAACTACATGATGGACTCGATGCTTGGCCAACTCAGCCAGGCTTTCCCACGGCAGCCCTTTATCGCGCCCACCGAGCAAGAGTACGATAGGCCGCTTGAAGCTGCGCAAGGCAGCCTCCGTGCGCTGCGGCGCAGTGGCGATTGAATCGTTAACCCAATCGGCCCCGTTCACTTTGCGCACCCATTCGAGGCGATGTGGCGCCCCGCGGAAACCGCGCACGCCTGCGCGCATGGCTTCGTCGGATGCACCCACCGCGCCAGCAATGGCGCAGGCCGCCAGAATATTCTGCAAGTTGTGCTCCCCGATTAATTCGATCAATGAAAGCGGAAACACCGTCTTTTCATTTGTTTCGTTACGGAGCCATATTCCATCACCACGCACAAAACTACCTAACTCTCCAAGTGGCAAGCTTTCCCTGCCAAAAGACCATAGCGTTCCCTTGACATGAGCAGAAAGCGCCCAGGTGGCCTCATCATCGCGGTTGAGCACGGCGATATCTTCTTCGGCCTGGTAATCCAGGATGCGTAACTTGGCGGCAACGTATTTTTCCATGGTGTGATGGCGGTCCAGGTGGTTGGGTGCGATATTCAAGACGGCGGCGACATGAGGAGAGCGAGTCATCCACTCCAATTGAAAACTGGAGAGCTCGATCACCGCAAGATCCGTTGCCTGCATTTCATCACCACTGCCAATCAGCGGGTTGCCTATATTGCCGCCCACCCAAGCGCGGCGGATCCTATTCCCTTCCATCGCTTTCAAAATCCGACCCACCAGTGTGGTTGTAGTAGTTTTGCCCGCCGAGCCAGTGATGCCAATTACCGGGCAGGGCGCCAATTCCAAAAAGATCTGTGAATCGTTTGACACCTGGATACCGAGCTTTTGTGCTTCGGCTACCAGTGGAATATCGTTGGGTACTCCACCAGATAGGCACAACAGATCAACTTCATCCAAAATTTCGAGAGGGTGCCCAGCCAGCTGCCATTCCACTGGCAGACCGCTCAACCGTTGCTGTGCAGCGCGGAGTTGCCCCGCCGGCCGCATATCGGTTAGCAGCACCCGGGCGCCATGGGCGACTAGATAAGCCGCCAAAGCCGTCCCCTGTCGCGCAGCTCCCACGATCACTACTCGCCGTCCTTCCCAATCCATGGCATCAAACCACTGCCAACGCCACGCCTACCATAGCGAACAACAGGCTTACCAGCCAAAACCGCTGCACAATTTGGGTCTCGCTCCAACCAGAAAGTTCGAAATGCAAATGCAGCGGGGACATCTTGAAGATGCGCCGCCCGCGGGTGAGTTTGAAAAAGCCAACCTGCAAAACTACGCTGAGGATCTCGGCGGTGGGGATAACGGCGATGATTGGATAAAGAATCCAGTGCCCGGTCATCAGGGCTACCACGCCCAGCGTGGCGCCCAGCGCCATGGCGCCGGTGTCGCCCATGATCAATTGCGCTGGATGCACGTTGAACCACAGGAAACCAAACAACGCGCCAACCAGCGTAAAACAGAATTGCGCCAGGAAGACCTGGCCCTGGATCAAAGCGATACCCCCAAAGGTGGCAAACGCAGTAGCAGAGATCAAGCCTGCTAATCCATCCAAGCCGTCAGTGAAGTTTACGGCATTGGCGGAACCGACAATGATGATGATGGCAGCAGGGAAAAACAACAGCCCTAAATCGAATTCAGCGCGAAAACCTGGCAGGAATAAATGAGGCACGTGCAAAATATCGCGCAACGCATAGGCTAACAATGCAGCCAGCAAGATCTGCAGGATGAATTTATCGCGAGGGCGTAACCCTTCGCCGATTTGGCGCTGAGTCAGCTTGCGAAAATCATCCACGGACCCCAGCAAACCGAAAGCGATCATGGCGCCCAACGGCACCAGGATGGAGCGCCCCACTCCACTGAGTCCGATCAGCGGCACTGCGTTCAATAGAATCGTGACCAGCAGCACGGGGAGGATAAACATGACTCCGCCCATGGTGGGCGTGCCGACTTTAATCGCATGGCGTTGCGGCGCTTCCAGGCGGATACTGTCGCCGATCTTCAAGCTGCGCAAAATACGGATCAGCGGCCCACCCCATATGACAGTGAGCACGAAGCTGATGCCAGCCAGAACCAGCGCGGTAGGTCCGCCGTTCATTGCCGTGCCTCCAATTCGGGCACGATCTTGTCCATTTGCACAGCTCTTGATCCTTTTACTAGCACAACGTCGCCTTTCACCAATGAATCCTTCAAGTAATCCAACGCCTGGTCGGTGTCTTCAAACTGCGTAATCGCTTTGGCATCTAGCCCCGCTGCTTTGGCCGTTTCTGCAATAATGCGCGCCCGAGGCCCCACAGTGATCAGGACATCCGCAACCTTAGCAGCCAGGGTGCCAACAAGGCGATGCCCTTGCTCTTCATAGGGGCCGAGTTCCAGCATGTCGCCCAACACTGCAACCTTGCGGCCATCCAGCTCCTCCAGCAGATTTAGTGCCGCCACTGTAGATTCAGGCGAAGCATTGTAAGTATCGTCAAGTAGCAATGACCCATTTTTCCCCGGCACTGCCATTAAGCGCAACTGTGGATTGCCTATGCGCAATCCTGCAAGAATTTCGCCCCAACTCAGTCCTTCTTCCAGACCAACAGCGGCTGCCCGCAAGGCAGTATGCACAGAATGCCTTCCGATCAAAGGGATGCGCACATACAAGGTCTCGCCAGCATAGTGCAGCCGGAAACGGACTCCATCCAGGCCCAGACCTTCCACCTCGTCGGCCCACAAATCCGCCTTGGGGTCCAGCCCGTAGAAGAAGACCCGCGCCTGCGTTTCACCTGCCATACGCTTGACCATCGGGTCGTCTGTGTTGAGAATGGCTACCCCTTCCTTGGGCAACGCGCGTACTAATTCGGCCTTGCCAGTGTAAATAGCCTCCTGGGAACCTGCCCGCTCGGCGTGCACGGTGCCGATATTGGTAATCACGCCAACCACTGGCAGCGCAATATCTGCTAGTAGGGCGATCTCACCCGGAACATAGAACCCCATCTCCAGGACGGCGCGTTCGTAGTTTTCGGTAATCGATAACACGTTCAGCGGCAGGCCGATCTCATTGTTGTAATTCGCGCTGGACTTGAAAGTCAGATATCGCTGGGCCAGTACCTCGGCGGCCAGTTCTTTCGTCGTTGTTTTGCCCACGCTACCTGTCACGCCGATCACGCGCAGTTTCAATTTTCGACGCCAGAAAGCTGCCGCCCTCTGCAGTGCAACCAGGCTGTCATCCACCAGCAGGCACAAGGGATACTGCGCTTTGAATTCAGCAGGTTGGCGGCCGGCCCGCAAATCCAGCACGCGCAAATCTCCGGCAGGTTGGCGCTGCACCAATGCTAACAGCGCCCCTTTCGCAAAGGCTTCGGCCACGTAATCGTGCCCGTCGGCGTGCTCACCTTTTAAGGCCACGAACAGCATGCCGGCTTCTGCATTGCGCGAATCGTGGATGGCGCCCGTGAGCGGTTGCTCGGCTTCCGGCGGGCGCCGGCCGCTGATCGCTTCGAAGACATCGGCAATTGTCAGCATATTTCCTATTGCTCCGCAGCCACTTGCCGCTGTTGGTCCGGAGGGATATCCATTAACACGACCAAGCGCTCAACAATGTCGGCGAAAACGGGAGCGGCCACTTCCGAAGCCCAGATCGAAGTCTCCGGCCGCTCCAGCCAAACGAAGACTACGAACTTCGGATCATCCACGGGCCCCCAACCCACGAAGGATGTGTTCGTCTGATTGGGGTCATAGTTTCCGCTGGGCATGGGGATCTGCGCTGTTCCGGTCTTGCCTGCCAGGCGGTAACCAGGTACCAATGCCATCGAGGATTCGAACTCCAGTGAATCGGCCAGGATCTGTGTCAGGGTGTGCGCAGTTTCCGCAGATATCGGCGTGCCCGCGAATTGGGGCGGGATGTTATATTGCATGCCGTTTTGCACAACACCCTTTACGATATGCGGGATCACCATGCGGCCGTCATTAATGAAAGCAGTAACCGCGGTCACCATTTGCATAGGGGTTACCGCCAACCCTTGCCCGAAAGTATTTGTGGCCAGATCGGAATCCGTCCAGGGTACTTCGCCGAGAACTCCCGGCAAGCGCAGGGTGCCCGATGCTTCATTAAACAAGTCCACACCGGTCGGGTATCCAAAACCGAAAGCCTGCACATAGTGATAAAAATTCTCAGCGCCCAATTTCTCACCCACGGAAGCCAGGCATACGTTGAGTGAGTTCTGCAAACAGCCCAGCATGGTTTGTTCACCCCAGGCTTGCCCATTCCAGTTGCGGATAGCGATGCCGCCATAATAGAAGATGCCAGTGTCATTGAAAACTGTCTCGGGAGTCACCAGGCCCAAATCAATCGCGCCGGCCATGGTCACCACTTTGAAGATCGAGCCAGGTTCGTAGATTTGTCCGGTGGCGCGGTTGTAAGGTTTGTTCTCATCGTAAATATCGACATACTGCTGATAATCATTCAGATCCAATCGCGGCGTCGACGTCATCGCCAGGATTTCACCGGTGCGCGGGTCCATCACGATGCCAGTGGCGGATTCGGCGCCCGTCCTTTCAAGGGCTTCATCCAAAACGTCCTCCACCATTGCCTGGATCTCACGGTCGATGGTCAGGATGAGGCTGGCGCCGGCTGGAACATCAGGTAATTCCTGCACCCGGTTGGGATCTGTGGGAACCCAGATTTCTTCGGGGAGGCCGGCCAACAAATCCTGATACTTTTGCTCCACGCCAAAGTTGCCATTGCTGTCTTGCGTAACGAAACCGAGCACATTGGAGGCCAGGTCACGCTCCGGGTAGCTGCGCGCCAAATGTGGGCGGCAAATCAACGCGATCAGTGCAGGGTCGTTGGAACAGTGGTAAGAATCTTCTTCCTCGCGCGGCAGGTTCACGTTATAGGCTCTTAACAAGTCTATCTTCTCGGGCAATACGTAGTCATCTAAGATGCCGTAAATCGCCCCCAGGGTGCTAAAGTCATTGATTTTCTTTAAAACAGAGTTGTAATCGGTGCCCACCATATTACTTAAGGCAAATGCAATCGCCTCTGGGTCCTGCACCGATTCCAGTTCGACGCCGATTTCATAGACCGTGCGGTTGCCGGCCAACAGGTGGCCGTTGCGGTCGTAGATTTCCCCGCGTGGCGGATAAATGGTCTTGAGCAAGCGGCTGTAATATTCGCTTTGCTGCAGGAACTCCGCAGCCTCTGCGCTGCCTTGAATAAAGAAAGCTCGCCAGAAAATCAACATGCCCGCCAGGGCAAAAACGGCCGCCATGCTGATGTAGCGCCAGGTATGTTCGCGCGGCATCTCAGTAACCCCCCAGGTCGGCGAACAGCGCCACCAGCCAATCGAACAGGGAATCAGTATAGGCCGCGGGCAGCGGCGCCACCGCGCCGAACCCACTGCCAGCACGCGGCGCCAACTCAGCTCCAGACGGCCGGCCTTGGTATTCGGGCACACTCAAATAGGTGATGGCCGCGGGGGATACGGGCTCGAAGCCCAGGTCGCGCGCTCGCTTCTGCATTTGTTCGACAGAGAGAATGAAAGCTAACTGGGTCTTCAGGTCTTCGATCCGCTGCTCTTGATCAGCTCGCTGAGCCTGGAACTGCTGAACCAGGCGGCCCGCGGTAGCCGAACGGGCAGTGATGTTGAGGTAAATGGCGGCCACCAAGGCAAGTGCCACTACACCGCTGGCGACAAAGCCGATCATTTGCATCTGGCGCCGCCAGGGAGCTTCCTTGTAAGCCTGGATGAATTCCTTCGAGCGTTTTAGCATATCCGGTATCCTTTGCCATAATTTCGGTGCAAAGGGTATGCCACAGCCACCATCAATCTCCTAGGATCTTTTCTGCCACGCGAAGCCGGGCGCTTCGCGCTCTCGGGTTGGCGTCCACTTCCTGCGGCGTGGGACGAATCGGCCGCCGGGTGATTTCTTTGATGCTGGCCTTGTGCCCACAGGTACAAACCAATTGTTCGGGCGGGCAAATGCAGTCGCGGCTCTCCTGGCGAAAGAAGAGCTTCACCGTGCGGTCTTCCAATGAATGAAAGGAAATCAGCGCCAACCTTCCTCCAGGTTTTAGCGCCGCCACCGCTTGCGGCAGCGCAGCCTCCAAGGTTTCCAATTCTCGGTTCACGGCGATACGCAGTGCTTGGAAACTGCGCGTCGCCGGGTGAATGCCGCTTCGCCGTCCACCGGCTGCTTTGGCGACGACCTCGGCCAATTGCACTGTGCTGTGCAGCGGCCGAGCTCTAACGATCGCCCGGGCAATGCGCCGGGATCTCGGCTCCTCTCCGTAGCGGAAAAGCACATCGGCCAGGTCGGCCTCCGGCCAATCGTTCACCAGGTCGGCCGCGGTCAGGGGATAACTCGGATCGAAGCGCATATCCAGCGGGCCCTCCTTTTGAAAGGAAAAACCGCGCTCAGGCCGATCGAACTGCAGCGACGAAGCGCCTAAATCCAACAACACTCCGTCCACGGCCTCCCAGCCCACTGCAGCCAGGTGTTGCGCCAGCTGCCCATAAGAGCCGTGGTGCAGGATTACCCGAGATCCGAATTCGGCGAGCCGTTGGGCCGCCAACTCCAAGGCCTGCGGGTCCACATCCAGACCCACCAACTGACCATTGGGAGAGCAGGCGTGGAGGAGACCGTGGGCATGGCCGCCCAGGCCCACAGTGCCATCCAAATAACGGGCACCAGGCTGTGGACTGAACGCTTCAAGTACTTCATGGTAAAGAACAGGCTGATGAGCGGGAGGAGTTTCCTCGGCACCCATCAGGATTCATTGGCGAACAAATTCACCTTGGCAAAATACTGTGCGTTATCCTGGGCCTTATCCAGGTTCGCCATTTGCTTGGTCCATTGCTGCGGAGCCCAAATCTCGAAGTAATCGCCGGAACCTTTGATGATCACTTCCCCATTCAGGGAATGCCGTTCGCGCAGGAACTGCGGAATGAGGATGCGGCCGCTGCCGTCCCATTCAATGCGTTCGGCTTCTCCGAAAAATACGCGACTGAACTCGCGGACCGTTGGGTCCGTGATACTCTTGCGCGAGATTTGTTTTCCCAAATTCTCAAAGGAATCTTTTTGCCATACCATCAAGTTGCGGTCCAAGCCCTGTGTGATATAGCCACCGTTCTCCAGCAATTGACGATAGCGGACAGGCAGGGTGAGCCGCCCTTTTTGATCTACGGAGTGACGATATTCGCCCAGGAACATAAGTTCTATCTTGCGAGTTAATGGCAGAACGCCGGCCAACGTCCGGCGTCCCACTTTCTGCCACTTAAACCCACAATTTGACACAGTATAGTATGATTCCTCCTACGGGGCAAGCAATTTTCCCCACGGCACGAAAAGTCGCCTACAACGCGTGGGGGTCATTGGTAGATCGGTTCGATATGTTGGGGAACCTTCGAATCTTTTAAGGTTACGAACTCGCGACAAAACAAAAAGCGCCAGGCAAAACCTGGCGCTTCCCCGTTTGAACCAAGATCTCAATAGACAGTTGGCGTAGTTTCTAACTCCGTTGATTCTGAAACCGCAGTACCTTCCAACCGAGCGTCCATCCAATATCCGCGTGCTTCCCTCGAGGCGCCGCCGTTTTCCAGCACAACCAATACCAGCGTAACATTTTGCCCAGCGAGGCTGGATAAATCCACATCGATCTCGCCTGGTATATCATCGAAGACCTGTGGTGACTCAATCAAAGTGGCGTGCGTGCCATCCTCTAACTCGTAATCTAGCCGGAACAACACCGAACAATCTGGTTCTCCATCCATACAGCCCACCGTGGCCAGAAAGTGATAGCCTTCCTGGATCGTAATCGGTGGGAAGAAGCCGGCCAACCAGCCACCCTGCTGGTTGTTGGGCTTCATCTCGATCACCGGTGGGTTGCCTCGCGTGCTACCCTCAAGCGCTGGATCTGTATTCAAGCGCACATAGCCATCTAATAACCCCTCCTCATCATCCACGCCTTCACATGACAAGAACTGTGCCCTGTTGCTATGCCATTGAGCCAGGCAGATCACCTGATTGAAATCGTAAACGACGCCCTCAGGCAACTCGGGTACCACTAGTTCAACGGTCAGCGGCCTTTCGCCCTCAGGGCCCACGCCAAACAATTTGCCCTCGGCGTTGCGTAGCATCCACTCGCTGGTATAGCTACCAGCAATCGACGGAGCCGTCATTGGCACCGAAATATCCACCGTCTCCCCAGATGCCACTACGCCGGGTAAGGCCACCTCCTCGATGGCACTCATGGCCTCACCACCCGACTGCACCAAAGCATAATCTCCGGTCCACTCACATTGCCCATTATTCAACACCTGCCAAGTTTTGGTAAACAAAGTACCCGGCATTACCGTAGCGCCCTGTTGCACGGGAACATCCAAAATTACGTGATCCACAAATTGGGCATTGTCGCATACAGCGTTGGCTGGCGCCGCACTGCACGCACTTAGCAATAACCCGAGGGAGGCAATGAGGAGGATTGGTTTTTTCATGAGCGAGAATTATATCCTTTGCAAAATCAATCGTTTCGAACTCTTAACTTGTTAGTTCTGTGGCCAATTGCATAATTTTATTCTCGACATCATCCATGCGGGCGATCTCTACGATCGTGAAATGACGTTCCAGCAACTTGATCAACTCATGTCCCAGAAAATATCCTGTTTGTTTCCGCCCATAAACTTCCTGCCAAGAGCCAAAAAAAGGGCGGATATCGCCATTCGTTTTGACTCGTCTCAAGAATTCGGCCGCAAGCCATTTGGAATGTTGCCGACACCACGGCAACCAATCCTGATAGCCTGCTCCAAGTGTCATGTGCCAACTCTCTCTACCCAAGACGAGATGCTCGCAACGCTGGGCAAAGCCTTCAGTGTAAAGCTGCCACCACGGCCCGGATGCGAAATCCTTGCCTACTTTTTCGCGCCAATGGTTGTGAATTAGATGGCCAATCTCATGTGCTATTAATCCCTCGACGGCCGCGGGTTTGGTCCAACCTTCCTCAGCAATATTTTCTAAGCCAAAAAGAATCGCGGGGCGCCCTAAATATGAGGTTGCCCAGCCGGCGCCCAGTCCCAGCCCGACGTAAATGACGAATGTAGCTGGAAAATTGATATCGAATATTTTCTCGGCAGCCAGATACACAGGCTCACAATACCGGATGAGGTGTTCATGAGCAGTATTCATTGCGGGCAATCGAGAATTCAAAAAGGGCAATATCCTTTCGCCGGCCACCTGCTTCCACTCGGTGTTCTCCTCTGCGTACGCCTTGACTTGTTTGCTCAAGAGCTCAGACCAAGTCGCCATATAAACCGAAGCCCATCCTTCTATTTGATCATCAACAGAGGAGTTCTGATAATGTATCCAGAATTTCTCAAAGGATGGGAATGTGTCTAAGATTAAAAACGGCACCACGATATTTAGGCAGGCTCTTCTCGCGCCGCCTCTTCCTCGCCTTCCCGGCGCCAACCACGCAAAGCAGCATAAGCTTCTGCGCGGTAGGCGGCATGCAGCAAGGCTCGCAGGTTGGTCTCGCGGCCGGCGTTGCGGTATGCGGATTTTTCCGCCCAAATGCGATCGACTATGAAAGGCTCATCCTGGCGCAGATCCATGGTGTCGTAGAACAGGCCCAGGAAGGGATGCCGCGTGCGGATGGACGCAAGCAGACTGCGATCGGTGCCCGACCCAGAGTACGGGAATGAAAATGGTACATGTTCCTGGGAAGTTATCGCTTGCACAGAGCGCGCCGATTCAACAATCTCTTCCTCAACCTTGTCGGCAGACAATAGACTTAATTTCGTGTGCGACACGGTATGGGCGCCAATCGTGAATCCATCTTCGTGGAGTTCCCTAATTTGCTCACGAGTTATGTACGGCTTCTGTATTTTGAGGTAATCCGGGACATCAATTCCAAACATTTTGGCGGCCATGTCTATCACTGGTTCATCTTGAGGCTCCAAGGACTTGATCCAGGCTCCGAAATCCTTGATGCTGCTCAGCTTGGTCTCTACGGCATTATTTAGACTGGTGATAACCATCCTGGCCGCGTCGCGGGGTAACTGGCGTGCGGCCTCGATACATAGAGAAACTTTGTTGCGGTAAAACATGCCGCGGTTATCTATCCAGCCGCTGGTGACAAAAAATGTGCAGGGAATTTCATACTGCAACAACAGCGGGCGCGCCACGGTGTAGCATTCAGCGAACCCATCATCGAAAGACAGGTGCAACGCTCGGGGAGGTAGCGGCTCACCCTCCATGCGGTGCGCGAAAATTTGGGCGTCGGTCACAGGGTGGTAATGCTGTTTGATGTAGCGCAACGCGGCCTTGAAACGAGCAACGGGTTCTGGGGGATAGAGGTGTTGGATATGTGGTAGGGGCTGGTCGGACACCGAGTGATAGAAAAACCCAATCACATCGCGCCGTATCAAATACGGATAGAGACTCAAGGGCATCGAGCGGCGCATCCCCTTGGCAATCCTTCGTCCGATAGCTTTCATTTACGTGAACGCCATGTCTCCATCGCAATAGGTTTGCTCGATCTGCTGCCAAGCGCGCGCCATCGGACTGTCGACTGACCGCGGATGCACCTGGCAGGTACGCTGGCGCCGCACGACCAGCAGTCGACTCAACAGACCATTGCCCAATGGCGCCGCCAAGTCGGCGCTTCCCTCTATCAACTCAGCTCCCTGTTGCCTGGCAAACCGTAGAGTTAGCGCCAACAAGCGTCCTGAGTCCGCACCCTGAGCGAATTCTGCGTCCAGTGCCTTTACAACGGTTCGGTTGCGCAGTTGCGAACTCTGGAAACATATATAACCCAAGTTCGCGCCCGTCGCAGAAGAAAGTTGCCAGGCGTGCATCTTAAAACCCGCTCTCGCATCGGTGAAGCCGTAATTTAACGGCTCTGAATCTGATTTTCCTGCCGGCAACACCCATGGGTAAGCCAGCATCCAGTTCACAACGCGGCTGTCGCGATAGAACCCGGTACGTATCCTATCTGGCTCCTCGACTTTGGATGGCTGAACTTGCTCCACAACTTCAATGTGGAGGCCTTGCAACACAGATTCCGTTTTCCTGCATGCCCACAAGTAAATCAACGGTCGCATCAGTGGACCTAAAATGGTTTCGAAGAATTTTTCGAAGGCGCGGTCTAGGGAATCGATGGGCAAACGTAAGCGAATGAAGGACGCCCATTTATGTACAAAGCGTAACAGCAAGCTCAAAGGATTGAATCGTCCGAAGACTCCAAGATCGAGTTGCACGTAATCCAAAAGGTTGAGTTCATGGAATCCGTATTTTGTCGATACCCGTCGCGCCGGCTTACTGCCCACGATGGCGAGATCAACGTCCAGCGCTAGCGCTGCTTCCATAAGCTGCGATCCGAGACCCTTGCCCAGGAATTCGGGGGCCACCGCCCAGGTGGTAAGCCAGTGCGCTTTGTGCAGCTTGCCTTCGTGCTGCAACATCACCGGCATCACACCGAAGTAACCTACATTGCGGTCTCCTTGCTTGGCCAGTAGGAGGGCAATGTCATCCGGGTCGGCGAGGGGATTGTGGGTCATCGCCAGGGCGCGATGCTTGGTGATGGGAATAAAGGTGCCGGGCGGCGCGCTATCCACAGCGCTGGCGGCTAGGGCAGGCAGATCTTTTAGTTTGACGCGCTCAATGCGCACAGAGTCGACAGGCATGCTTTGGGGATGATACCAGCGATGTTGTAGGCACAGGTTTCCATAACTACCGATATCTTCTCAATACCTCCATCACTTGGCCATGGTAACCGGAACCGAATAAGTTGAGATGATTCAGTAAATGATAGAGGTTATAGATGGGCAACCTGTCCCGCCATCCCGGTTCCAGAGGCCGTGTTTCGGTATATGCAGTGTAGAAGGCAGACTGGAAACCGCCAAACAGCGCGGTCATCCCCAATTCCGCTTCGGCCCAGCCGTAGTGCGCGGCGGGGTCAATGATTACGGGCTGGCCGCGCTCATCACTGATGGCGTTGCCGCCCCACAAGTCGCCGTGAATTAGGGACGCGGGCTGCGCGGGTACCAGCTCGGGCAGGCACCGCGCCAGCTTCTCGATCTCAGCCGCTTCTGCCCGGGTCAACAGTTCGTTGTCTCGCGCCAACCGCGCCTGGTAACCCAGACGATGTTCGCCGAAGAATTCATAACCATCGACGGTACAGGGATTTGGCTGAGGCGTGCTGCCCAGGTAATTGTCGTTGACAAACCCAAATTGCTCCTTCGTCGTTTGATGCAATTGGGCAAGCTGGCGACCAAGCGTCTCCCAGTAACCCCCCGCGCGTGGCGCCGGCTTTAAATCCTCAAGCAGAATGAATTCAATGTCCCACAGGTATGGCTCAGGGACTCGCGGCCCCTTCGCTTTTCTCAGCTCGGCCAGCCCCTCGGCCTCGCGAGCGAACATATCTTCGGGGGCGTTTGTATTCGTTTTCAGAAAAAAGCTAATTTCTGATTCTGTTTCCAGCCGCGCCCCATTATTGATGCACCCGCCCCCAACCGGTTGACGACCAGTCAACTTGCCATGGCCTTGTTGCTCCAGCCAACGGCGGACAGCGTGGGGGATCATGGCAGTTTGCCAGCTTCTAGGGCTTCTAGCAGGCCGCGCGCGCTGCGCTCGATGATGTCGTATGCATCCTCGAAGCCGCTGGGCCCGCCGTACCAGGGATCGGGCACCGCCAATGCGCCGTGCGCCTTGGGATCGAACTCTCGCAAAAGATGGATTTTGGCGCGCTGCTCTGGCTTGCGCGCCAGCGCTTCGATATCGGTTTTATTTTCGAGATCCATGGGAATGACCAGGTCGAATTCGTCCAAATCGCTGCGTTCGATCTGTCTGGCACGGTGTGTATAGTGAAACCCGCGGCGTGCTGCTGTGCGCACCATGCGTTCATCGGGCGCCTGGCCCACGTGATAATCGGCCGTACCGGCAGCGTCGGCTTCATACTTACCTTCCAACCCTGCTTCCTCGACCTCGCGCTCAAACAGGCGAGCAGCTAACGGGCTGCGAATGATATTGCCAAGGCAAACGAACAAGATTCGAACGGGTTGCGTCATTTTTTTTGCGGCCAATTGTAATCAAGCAAGGGTGGATCAAAAGAAAGCGAGAGCTTGACGTTAATAAATTAGGGACGGGTTTACAAACCCGTCCCTATCATCTCGCGATTAGCGCACTTTGCGCTTTGCTCTTCCGTTTTTTACACCCACTTTCGCAACAGGCTTCGCTTTGCGCACCGGCTTCTTGTGGTTGCCGCCGGGTTTGCGGTCTGCTGCGTCCAGGGCGGCCACGGCAGCCATGTTCACGATATCGCGCACCTCATCACCCGTTTGCATCACCTGGATCGGCGCCCCCAGGCCGAGGATGATCGGGCCGATGGTCTGCGCGTTGCCCAGGCGATTGAGCAGCTTGTAGCTCACGTTGGCGGCTTCCAGCGAGGGGAAGACCAGCACGTTGGCTTCCTGCACCTTGCTGAATGGGTAGCGCTTCTCAACGATTTCGCGCACCACAGCCGTATCGGCTTGCATCTCGCCATCCACCACCATCTTGGGGGCGCGCTGGTGCAGCAAATCCACCGCACGGCGCACCTTGTCGGAGAGTGGGTGCGGAGTGCCACCAAAGTTCGAGAAGGAGAGCATCGCCACGCGCGGCTCCAGGCCAAGCTGCTTAGCAAAATCCGCAGCCAGAATGGCAATCTCGGCCAAGTCCTCAGCTGTGGGCTCGATATTGACCGTGGCATCCGTGAATAGGTAGACGCGATCGTCCACGATCATGATGTACACACCGGAGGCGCGCTTCACGCCCTTCGCCGTGTGATGGATCTGCAAAGCCGGGCGGATTACTTCCGGATATTCAAACGTGAGCCCGGACACCATGGCATCCGCGTCTCCCATCTTCACCATCATGGCGCCGAAGACGTTACGGTCGCGCAAATGCTTCTGGGCATTCGCAAGGGTTCCACCACGGCGTTGGCGCTGCTCGTAGTAAGCTGCAATGTAATCTTCCAAGCGATCGAAGCGACGCAGGTCAATGATCTCGGGCTTGTAACGTAAGCCGAGCTCTTTGATCTCCTCGGCGATCAAATCAGGCCGCCCGAGCAATATCGGCTGGCCAATCCCCTCTTCTTCTACTTGGGCAGCCGCGCGGATTACTTTCGTCTCTTCCCCTTCTGGGAAGACGATACGCATCTTCTTCGGCAGCAGCTTTGCCTTGTTCATGAAGTACTGGCGCACTTGCTGGCCCTTGCCCTGTCTCAGGGCTAAGGCTTGGCGGTATTCCTCAATATCCACTTTGACACGCGCCACGCCGCTGTGCATGGCCGCTTCGGCCACAGCTGGCGCTTCCCAAAGTAGTACACGTGGGTCAAAGGGTTTGGGAATGATGTAATCACGGCCAAATTTTAGTGACTCGATGCCATAAGCGCGCAGCACGGAATCGGGCACGTCTTCTTTGGTCAGGTCCGCAAGCGCGTGGGCAGCGGCCACTTTCATTTCATCGTTGATATGCGTAGCGCGCACGTCGAGCGCGCCGCGGAATATGAATGGGAAGCCGAGAACATTGTTGATCTGGTTGGGAGTGTCCGAGCGGCCGGTGGCCACAATGGCATCGGGCCGAGCTGCCTTGGCAACATCGTAAGGGATCTCGGGGTTGGGATTCGCCATGGCAAAAATAAGCGGATCCTTCGCCATCGTCTTTACCATTTCAGGTTTGAGCACATCGGCTACCGATAGCCCATAGAAGACATCAGCGCCTTTGCAAGCGTCTTTGAGATCGCGGGCGTTGGTCTTGCCGGCAAATTCCTGCTTGTACTTGTTCATTCCCTCGGTGCGGCCTTCATAAACCACGCCGCGACTGTCCACCAGCGTGATGTTCTCGCGCTTGGCGCCCAGCAGCACTGCCATCTTCGCGCAAGAGATTGCCGAAGCGCCTGCCCCGGAGATGACGATTTTGATCTTGCCAATATCCTTGCCGACCAGCTCCAGTGCATTCAGCAGTCCGGCGCCGGAGATAATCGCGGTCCCATGTTGGTCATCGTGGAACACCGGAATGTCCAGCATGTCTTCTAAACGCCGCTCAATCTCGAAGCACTCGGGCGCCTTGATGTCTTCCAAGTTAATCCCGCCGAAGGTGGGCGCAATGGCGGCTACTACTTTGATGATTTCCTCCACATCGTGGGAATTTACCTCGATATCGAACACATCGATATCGGCGAATTTCTTGAAAAGAACGCCCTTCCCTTCCATCACCGGCTTGGACGCCAGCGGCCCCCGGTCGCCCAGTCCCAAGATCGCCGTTCCGTTGGAAACCACGGCAACCAGGTTTCCCTTGGAGGTGTACAAATAAGCTGTAGCGGGGTCCTTCTCGATCTCCAACACCGGTTCGGCTACGCCGGGCGTGTAAGCCAGGCCAAGATCCCTTTGGGTGTCGAGCGGTTTCGTCGGCGTAACCGAGATCTTGCCGGGTTTGTTGTTCAGATGGTGGTATTCCAACGCTTCTTTTCGCAGATCGGACATGGAGGCTCCTGTTAGGGAAATCGAAAGATAACTCGAAGAGAGATTCTCACCTCTTGTATAGTACCCGACTTGGCTGGGTTAAAAAGGTAGATTCGAACCCTAAATCAAGGGACGTTTGGCAGAAATGAGACGTTTAACTTCCGCGATTCGGCTTTTTTATTGCCCAGTTAGGAATAATCAAGTAAACTGGCGCCGCAAGGAACTCCCCATGGCCGAAGAAAAGAAACACGCTCTCGAACATGCGTTGGACCAGATCACCAAACGCTGGGGCGAAGGCTCCATCATGCGGCTGGGCGAATCCTCCAGCATGGCAGTGGAGGCCATCCCTACTGGTTCCTTGTCGCTCGATATGGCTCTTGGAGTCGGCGGCATTCCTCGCGGGCGGGTTACCGAGATCTTTGGGCCCGAATCTTCCGGCAAGACCACCATCTGCCAGCACATCGTGGCCGAAGCCCAAAAGCACGGCGGCACGGCTGCCTACATAGATATGGAACACGCCCTGGATCCGAACTACGCCGCACGCTGCGGCGTAGACGTTGAGAAGCTGCTTATCTCACAGCCGGATACTGGTGAACAAGCGCTGGAGATCGCCGAAGCCTTAGTGCGCTCGGGAGCGGTCGATGTAGTAATCGTCGACTCAGTCGCTGCGTTGGTTCCGCGCTCCGAAATCGAGGGCGACATGGGGGACGCAACTATGGGCATGCAAGCACGTCTCATGTCCCAAGCATTGCGGAAGCTTTCGGGGGCCATCAAGCAGACCAATACGGCAGTTGTGTTCACTAATCAGCTCCGCCAAAAGATAGGGGTCATGTTCGGCAACCCAGAGACAACCAGCGGGGGTATGGCACTCAAGTTCTACGCCTCGGTACGTATGGACGTGCGCCGAGTGCAATCTATTAAAGAAGGGCAAGACATGGTGGGGAGCCGGACTCGAGTACGCATCGTAAAAAATAAGGTCTCTGCCCCCTTCCGCACAGCAGAATTTGACATCATGTATAATGAAGGCATCTCCAGGTCCGGCGATCTGCTGGATCTGGCAGCACAATCAGAAATCATCACCAAGCGCGGTTCCCACTACTTGTACAAGGAAGAGCGCTTGGGACAAGGACGTGAGAATGCGAAAGCATTCTTGCGCGAACATACAGAATTGGCGGCCGAGATTGAAGCCCAGGTGCGCGCCCAGGCCCAGCCGGCGGTCACCATCGGCACGGGTGAAGGCGAGCCGGAAGAATAACTCAGCCGCCGGCCACTCAAATTTGGTGGCCACGGTGTTGTTTGACAAGCTGACAGAACTTGGATGGTCCAGGGGTTTGCTTACGGCAAACAGCCTGGACGCTGAAACTGACATGCGGAACCAACTGGTGCAAGAGACCTGAACGAGGATTGCGCTAGACAATTGAAAAAAGCGCCAACACATTTTCGCTGAACCCCCTGCAGGCGCTGGTTCTCGCATACCAAGATAAAGCAGCCCAACAGCCGTGGCCGTAAGGCAGACACGGCTGTTTTTGCTTAATTATGGACTCGACGATCACGGCCATCAAACAGCAAAAGCGAAATCCTCAACGGGTCAGTATTTTCCTCGATGGGGCTTATGCCTTCCCCCTAGCGAAGATCGTTGCCGCATGGTTGAAGGTCGGCCAGCGCCTGAACCCTAGTCAGATCCAGGAGTTGCTAAGCAAGGACGAAGCGGAAAAAGCCTTCCAAAGGGCGTTGAATTTCCTGAGTTTCCGTCCCCGCTCGCAAGCTGAAGTCGAGCGCAATTTGCGCAAGCATGAGGTATCTGAGACTCTCATCCCAGCCATTATTGAGCGGCTAAGGAATGGCAACCTACTGAACGATTCAAATTTTGCCCGCCGCTGGGTGGAAGACCGCTCCGCCTTTAAGCCGCGCGGCGCCTACGCCTTGCGCGTTGAACTCCGCCAAAAGGGTGTGCCCGATGAGGTAATCGGCGCGACTTTGACGAACCTGGACGAGTCTGAACTCGCCCGCCAGGCGGCTCAGCGCAAGTTGCGCCAATGGGTCCAGCTCGAATGGCCTGACTTTCGAAATAAACTTTCTGCCTACCTATCCCGCCGCGGGTTTCGCCACGAAGTCGTGGTCGAAACCTGTAGAGAATTATGGCATCAAATGAAAGAACCACAATCGTCCGATTGATCCGAATTGAGGAAGCGAACATGGAAAATAGTCAATTGATTTTGCTGGGAACCGCCATCTTGGCGGTCATCGTGGGATATGCGATCAAACATTTCCAGGTGGAGGGCGCCAAGCGCCGCCAGAAAGAGGAAGCCGATCGCATCATCCTTGAGGCCAAAGAAGAAGCCAAGACGATCGAACTAAAAGCAAAGAACGAGGCTCTGGAAACCCGCCAACGCGCCGAAGCCGACATCGACCGCAAACGCAAGGACCTAAGCCGTGAAGATGACCAGTTGCGACAACGCCGCATCGAGCTGGACAAGCGCACGGAAAAACTCGAAGAGCGTGATCAAAGCCTCAACAGGCGCCAAAGTGCACTGGATAAACGCGACAATGAACTGGAAGAGAAACGCAAAGAAATTGTTGCCCGCTTGGAGTCCGTCTCCTCGATGACACGGGCAGAAGCGCGCAAGGTGTTGATGGACGAAGTCGAGCGCGAATCACGCGCCGATATGGCGCGCATTATGCGCCAAATCGAAGGCGAAGCCCGCGAAGAAGGCGAGAAGAAAGCACGCAACATCATTTCGCTGGCCATCCAGCGTGTGGCTTCTGAGCACGTGGCCGAAAGCACCACTTCGGTAGTGGCACTCCCTTCCGATGAGATGAAGGGCCGCATCATCGGCCGCAATGGCCGCAACATCCGCTCCTTCGAACAGGCAGCCGGTGTAGACGTGGTGGTGGATGACACCCCCGAAGCGGTCACCATCTCCAGCTTCGACCCAGTACGGCGCGAAGTCGCTCGCCGAGCACTGGCCAAATTGGTAGTGGATGGACGTATCCACCCTGCCAGCATCGAAAAGACTCTGCAAAAGGAACAGCAAGAAGTTGACAAGGCCATCGTCGAAGCAGGCGAACAAGCCGTTTATGATGCAGGAGTGCCGAATCTAAATAAAGAGATCGTAAAAATGCTGGGCCGTCTGCAGTTCCGTACATCCTACGGCCAGAACCAGCTGCATCATGCGGTGGAGACTTCCCGTATCGCGGCTGTGCTAGCCGCTGAGTTGGGCGCCAACATCGAACTTTCCAAAGTAGGCGGCCTGCTGCATGACCTAGGCAAGGCCATGGACCACAATACCGAAGGCACACATGCAGCCATCGGAGCAGAATTTGCCCGCCGCTATGGCGTAAATCCTGCGGTGGTGAACGCCATCGCTTCCCACCATCACGAGGTGGAGCAGGAAGGCGTGGAATCGGTCATCGTGGAGGCGGCGGATGCCATCTCCGGCGCCAGACCCGGCGCCCGCCGCGAAAGCCTGGAGCAGTACGTCAAGCGCATCAAAGCGCTCGAGGATCTGGCCAACTCTTACAAGGGCGTGGTGCAAAGCTATGCTTTGCAGGCCGGGCGTGAAGTACGCATCATTGTGAAACCCGAAGATATCGATGACCTGGAAGCTGCCCGCATGGCCCGCGACATCGCCAAGCAGATTGAAGAGACCATGCAGTATCCCGGCCAAATTAAGGTAACTGTATTGCGAGAAACTCGTGCGTCGGAATTTGCCAAATGAATTAACAGCCTTGCGAAGGTTGGATTAGATCCTGCTAGATTTCAAGACCAACCTTCGCAAGGCTAAAAAAGGTGCGGGCAGCCAACTCGGCTGCCCGTTTTTCATTAACGATTCCTATTGCTAGCCAGGCATTTCACTCTTGCAAAAAAGGATTAAATTCGCGCTCTTGCCCCACCGTGGTCTCGGGGCCATGTCCGGGTAGCAACCGCGTTTCATCCGGCAGGCTCAATACTTCGCGGTAGATACTATCGATCAGTGTGCGGTGGTCGCCGCGGGGCAAATCGGTGCGGCCGATGCTCATCTGGAATATGACATCGCCACAAAACATCAGTTTTTCACCGGGGCAGTAAAACATTATGTGCCCAGGCGTGTGCCCGGGCGCGTGGCGCACCTCGAACTCGTGCCTATCCAGGTAGAGTTTCTGGCCATGGGTAAGCTCAATTGTGGGTTCAGGCCCCGGATCGAAGGTCAAACCGTAAGCTGCAGCGCCGCCGTTTTCCCGCCACAACCAATAATCATCGGGGTGCAGCGCTACCGGGGGCGGCGGGCTGCTGCCGTCTGCTACCGCGGCCGCCCCACCGAAATGATCGAAGTGTGCATGAGTGAGCCAAATGTTAGTGATGCGCCAGCCGCGCTGCTTTGCGGCATCCAGAATCAAATGACCATCCCACGAAGGATCGATGGACACTGCCTCCTTGCTTCCGACGGCGGTAATCAAATACGAGTTGGTCTGCGCCGGGCCGAGTGTGAATTGAACGATTTCGAGGTGCATATCAAGCGGATTATACTTTTAAGAAGACTATCACCATCCTGGTAATTGGAGTTAGGAGAGGCTATGCCTGAGCTTTATCCCTATGTAACTAAGCTTGACGTTAAGTTCCAACACCTCGAGGTAATCGATATTCCAACTATTGTTAGGGAATGTAAAGATCAATGGTTCAATCAAACCCTCACCAGAGTGAACGACAGTGTAGTGCGGGTTGGCATCGTTCGGGGAGAGTATCATTGGCATAAGCATGACAACGACGATGAATTCTTTTTCGTGCTTGACGGGCAATTGTTGATCGACCTTGAGGGCAGGACGATTGAACTGAATCCGAACCAGGGTTTTACGGTTTCCAAAGGAGTCTTGCATCGCACACGCGCTCCTCAAAAGACCGTTATGCTTATGGTGGAAACTAGCATGATCCAACCAACTGGCGATCAATAAAACTGATTTATCAAATCCGTTTGCACGCGACACTTTGAGCAAGATTATTCAAGGAGACCTAATGCCCAAATACATCCCCGAGCCTTTCCGCATCAAGATGGTTGAACCTATTCGCCTGATCGAAAAATCTGCCCGACTGGCCGCGCTACAGCGTGCCGGATACAACGTTTTCGGCTTGCGCTCAGACGAAGTTTACATCGACCTGATGACGGACTCCGGTACCGGGGCAATGAGCCAGGAACAATGGTCCGCCCTGATGTTGGGGGACGAATCCTATGCAGGAGCGCGTTCATTTTTTCGCCTTAAGGAGGTCATCGATCAAATCTTTGGCTTTAAACATTTCGTGCCTGTCCATCAGGGCCGCGCTGCCGAGAATATTCTCTGCGCGGTGCTGTTGAAGCCGGGACAGAAAGTGCCTTCAAACATGCACTTCGATACCACCGAAGGAAACATACGCGCCCGCGGTGGGCAGCCTGTGAACCTTGTGAACAAGGCTGCTTATGATCCGCAGGCTATCCTGGATTTCAAAGGCGACATGGATGTGGAAGCCCTGGAGAAATGGATCGAAGAAACCGGCGTCGAAAACATACCCTTCGGAATGATGACGATCACCAATAACGCCGGCGGCGGGCAACCCGTTTCCATGGCAAACATCAGGGCTGTCTCAAAGGTGTATCGCCAGCATGGCATCCCCTTCTTCATCGATGCTTGTCGTTATGCGGAGAATTCCTACTTCATCAAGCTGCGTGAGAAGAGTTACGAGAATAAATCCCCGCTGGAGATCGCCCAAGAGATATTTTCGCTGGCCGATGGCTGCACGATGAGCGCCAAGAAGGACGGCTTGGTGAATATGGGCGGCTTTCTGGCGATGAACGACGATGATTTGTTCGTCCGTGTCAAAGCCGAACTGATTTTGCGCGAAGGGTTTCCTACCTACGGCGGACTCTCTGGCCGCGACTTGGATGCACTGGCCGTTGGGCTCAAAGAAGCCCTAAACGTAGAATACCTCGCCTATCGCCTGTCGCAGGCCGAATATCTGGCTGGCCGCCTGCGCGATGTTGGCGTTCCCATCATCGAGCCGCCGGGCGCACACGCCATCTACATCGATGCCGCCGGCATGCTGCCCCATCTCAACCGCGAGCAACTTCCGGGCCAAGCCCTCTCCATCGCACTGTATCTCGAAGGAGGTATTCGCGGAGTCGAACTCGGCACCGTGGCCTTTGGGAACCAAGTGAACGGCCATTGGGAGTATCCATCACTCGAGTTGGTTCGGCTGGCTTTGCCGCGGCGCGTCTACACACAGAGCCATCTGGATTACGTAGCCGAGGTACTGGGAGAAATTAAAGCGCAAGCCACGAGCATTAAGGGAATGCGCATGACCTACGCGCCAGAATTATTACGGCATTTCACAGCTCAATTCGAAATCGCATAGTCAAACTGGTAACAAATGGAAATTAACCAATCGATTTGGCTAACCAAAGTTATCGACTTTCGAAAAACCCGGGAAGGAAACCTGCGCCGCGAGTATGGCTGGCTCTCGCTGGCCGGGCTGTTTTGGCTGCGGGAGGGCGACAACACCTTCGGCAGTGCCGCAGACAACCCGATCCGTTTGCCGGAGCGGGCGCCAGCGCAAGCTGGCGTTTTCACACTTCACCATGGACACGTGACGATAACCAAGGCTCCCGATGTTTCTATTCGGCTTAACAAAGACGAACTGGGCAACGTCAGCGCTGCCCTCAAAGTGGACACCAGCGGAGACCCGGACTACCTGTTCCTCGACGATCCCTCGTCGCCCCATTCGCTCCGCTCAGGGCAAGCTCCAAGCGGCTTGCTCGGGACAAGCCTGCGCATGATGGTGATTGAGCGGGCGGGCAAGCTTGCAATCCGCGTCTGGGACCCGCAAAGCCCGGTGCGCGGCGACTTCGCTGGCTGCATCTGGTACGAACCGGATGCTCGATTCCGCGTAAACGCCAAAATCGAGACCTACCCCCAACCGCGCCAGTTCATGATCGATGACATCGTAGGCATCCAGCGGCCGGTCACCATGCACGCCGCTTTGGCCTTCGAACTCAATGGCAGGGAATATCGCTTGGATGCCGAACGTCAAGACGACAACTCATACGACATCATCTTCAAAGACACCACTGCAGGTAAGTCCACATATGCCGCCGGGCGCTACCTGACCACGGAGGTTGCAGAAGGCGACCAGGTGATTGTCGATTTCAATTACGCCTACAACCCGCCCTGCGCCTTCACCGCCTTCGCCACCTGCCCGCTGCCGCTGCCGCAAAACATTTTGCCGGTGGCGATCGAGGCGGGGGAAAAATTTGATCAGCGCTAGGCGTCTCTAAGGCAGCAAGCTGCTAACAGTTACTCCACGGTCACGCTCTTCGCCAAATTACGCGGCTGGTCCACGTCGAGGCCGC